>DASPGQ010000770.1 GCA_035620555.1 Vicinamibacteria bacterium | reverse complement strand
GACTCTACTGCAATCCTCCGCGGATCGAGGTGATGCGGTTGGTATTGAAGCCCAGCCAGTGCATGCGCCCGATGTAGCGGGCGTGCTCGACCTTGATACAGCGGTCCATTACCACGGACAACCCGCCGCTCTCGGCGATCTCGGCGGCTCTTTGGCTTATCACCGTGAACTGACACCAGAGGTTCTTGGCGCCAATCGCGGCGGCCTCCTCCGCAATCGCGGGAACGGCTTCGGGGGCACGAAAGACGTTGACGACGTCGACGGGAACGGAAACCTCGGTCAGATTCGGGAAGCTCACCTCACCGAGGATCTCCGTCTCTCGGGGATTCACGGGTATGACGCGATAGCCGTGACGCTTGAGATAGTAGCCGACGAAGTAGCTGGCACGAAGGACGTTGGCCGAAAGGCCCACTACCGCGACCGTCTTGGCGTTGTACAACACCCGCTGGATCGTCTCCGGGTCCTGGAAGCGGGTCAGATCGAAGCTCATGCGCGCACCGCCTCGACATCACTCGCCCGTCGCGCTGCCGCGAAGCCTTGCTCGAGATCCCAGATCAGATCGTCGACGTCCTCGATGCCCACCGAGAGGCGTATGGTGCCGGGACGGACGCCCGCGGCTTCGAGCTCGGCCTCGCTGAGCTGGCGATGTGTGGTGCTGGCCGGATGAATGATCAGGCTCTTGGCGTCTCCTACGTTGGCCAGGTGCGACCAGAGATCGACCCCTCCAATGAAAGCCTGGCCGGCCTCGCGGCCGCCCTTCACGTCGAACGAGAACACGGCGCCCGCACCCTTCGGCAGATAGCGCTCGACGAGCGGACGGTAGCGGCTTCGAGACAGTCCCGGATACGTCACCCGCTCGGCCATCGGATGGGCATCGAGGAATCGAGCGACCGCTAACGCATTCGAGACGTGCCGTTCCATCCGGAGTGACAGTGTCTCGAGGCCCTGGAGGAAAAGGAACGCGTTGAACGGGCTCATCGCCGCTCCGAGATCGCGAAGCGTCTCGGCGCGCAGTTTCATGAGGTACCCGTAGGTTCCGAAGGTCTCGTGAAAGGCGAGTCCGTGGTAGGCGGGGGAGGGGTCCGCCACGACGGGAAATCGTCCGTTCGACCAGTCGAAGAGGCCCGACTCGACCACGACTCCGCCGATGCTCGTGCCGTGACCGCCAATGAATTTCGTTGCCGAGTGCACGACGATGTCACACCCCCACTCGATCGGCCGGCAGAGATAAGGTGTCGCGAACGTATTGTCGATCATGAGAGGCGTCCGGTGGTCGTGTGCGAGACGAGCGACGGCTTTTATGTCGAGCACGTTCCCGCCGGGGTTTCCAATCGTCTCCGCGAAAACGAGCTTGGTATTCTCGCGAAGGGCCCCTTTCCACCCGTCGAGATCATCGGGATCCACGAAGGTGAGATCGACAGACAGCTTGCGGAAAAAGTGCTTGAGCTGGTTGACCGATCCGCCGTAGAGGGCGCTCGACGAGACGACGTGATCGCCAGGTTGCAGCAGCGTGAAGAAGGCGGCCGCCTGGGCGGCGATGCCGCTCGAGAAAGCGACCCCGCCGCATCCACCCTCGAGGTTGGCCACGCGCTCCTCGAAAGCCGCGACCGTGGGGTTCATGATCCGGGAATAGGTATTTCCGTACTCCTTGAGGTTGAAGTAGGCAGCGGCCGACTCGGGATCCTCGAACACATAGCTCGTCGTCTGAAAGATCGGGACCGCGCGCGCTCCGGTATTGGGATCGGGCCTCTGCCCCGCGTGAACCTGACGCGTGTCGAAGCCAAAGGTTCGGGTTCGCTCGAAGTCTTCCATATCGGAGTTACCTCCCCGCTCGCCGGACGTCGTCGTAGACGCGGGCGAGGAAATCGCGGACGATCGGCGTCTGTCGCGCCTCCTCGAGAAGAAAGGAGTCGTGCCCGTAGGAGGTCTCGATGACTTGGATCTCGACCTCCTTTCCCGATGCCCCGAGCGCCTTGGCGAGCGCCTGCGAGTTCTCCGGCGGGTAGAGCCAATCCGAGCTGAAGCAGACGAGAAGCGTCTTGGCCTCGAAGCCGGCCACGGCCCGCTCGAGGCTCCCGCCTCCGTACTGCCGCGCCAGATCGAAATAGGAGAGCGCTCGGGAGAAATAAAGATAGGTGTTGGCATCGAAACGATTGACGAACTTGGCCGCCTGGTGTCTCAGGTAGCTTTCGACTTCGAAGTCGGGCTCCGTCAGCGTATAGGAGATCTCTGCGGCATTCGTCAGCCGCCGCCCGAATTTCGCCGCCATCGACTGCGCGGACAGGTAGGTAACGTGGCCGACCATGCGACCGATGCCCATACCCGCGCCAGGCGCCCGTCCGGTACCGTAGTAGTTCCCGTCCTGCCAGTCGGGATCCGCCATGATGGCGTTTCGGGCGATGGCGTTCCAGGCGACGCCCTGAGGGTTCAAAGCCGCCGTGCTGGCGATCGGAACGATGCTCTTCACGTCGTTCGGGTAGTTGTAGGCCCACTCGAGCGCCTGCATCCCTCCGAGCGACCCCCCGGAAACGGTGAGAATCGACTCGATCCCGAGCTCATCGAGAAACGCACGCTGCGCGTGCACCATGTCGGCAACGGTGATCACGGGGAAATCGAGGCCGTAAGGCTTGCCGGTCTCGGGATTGGTCGACGACGGGCCGGTCGAGCCCCGACAGCCTCCGATGAGGTTCGTGCTCACGACGTAATATCGATCGGTGTCGAAAGCCTTTCCCGGGCCGATCATGCCGTCCCACCAGCCGAGGCTTTTCTTGGAGTCGATCGCGCGTTCCTCCGCGCCGAAACCATCCAGAGCGCTTTCTTGGGCTTCCGCTTCGCTCCAGCCCGCGGCGTGGGCATCACCGCTGAGCGCATGGCAGACCAGAATGACGTTGTCCTTTCGGCGAGTGAGCTCGCCGTAGGTCTCGTAGGCGATGCGAACGTCGGAAAGCTTCTTCCCGCAGTCGAGCATGAGGGGCTCGGGCAGGTCGAGAAACTGTGTTCGAACGATGCCGACTCCGCCCTCGCGTGCCACGGTCCCCATGGTCGGCATAATAGCCTCTCGGACGCTGACGGGGCCATTCGTTGTGTTTAAACGATCCAGGCTCCGCGGCACGACTTCAAGTATTACTTGAAGTCGGCGACCACGTGTTCGCATTACGAGATCCTCGAGCCGTCCGGGTGGTATGGGTACCGTCTTCCGGCTATTCACTCATGGTGTCTTATATGACACCATCGCAGCGGGTGCGAGTAGTATTGGATACCAACGTCCTCGTTGCGGGGATTCGGTCGCCGGAGGGTGCGTCCCGTGAAATCCTTCACCTCGTGAGTGAGCAGGTGTTGACGCCTGTTGTGAGCGTACCGCTGTTCACGGAGTACGAGAGTGTGATGAAGCGAGAGGAATTCCTCGAGAAGACCGGTCTGACAGCGCGCGATGTAGACGCAATTTGGGAACATCTTCTCCGGCGATCCAAACTCCAGAGGATCAACTTTCTCTGGCGACCCATGCTGTCGGATCCAAAAGACGATTGCATTCTGGAGTGCGCAGTCAACGGAGATGTGGCCTCGCTCATCACATTCAACAAGAGGCACTTTCCCGGCATTGAGTCGTTCGGAATCATGCTTCTGACGCCGAGCGAACTGCTGGCATCGGGCGCGGGACGAAAGAAATGACAAGACGGACAACGATTCGATTGGTGCCACCGCTGCAAGACGAGCTTTCAGCGTTGGCGGAGGAGATGGGCATCTCCTACAATCAACTGGTCAACTACGCGCTTGCTCGTTTTGTGGAATCGCAGAAGGGAATCGCGATGCTCGAGGAGCGGGCTCGGCGAGGCACGAAGAGCGGCTTCGTGAACGCTCTGAAGAAGGCGGACCGCAAACGTCGCAAGGAGAAAGCCGAGACTGCGGAAGGGGACCGGATCCCATCGAGCTATACCCGAGAGGCCATGATCGCCTGGCTCGAGCGAAAGAAAGAGCGCGATTCGGAAGCTTCGTGAGCGCCGTTCGCCGTCGGACGGAACGATCGTCGGTAGAGGATTGCGGTACTGATGACTCTCGCCGCCTTTTGGCGTCGGTCCCTGAGAACTGTCCGCGCCCGTTCGCGGGTGCTGAAGATGCCGAGCAGGATGGCAGAAAGAACGACGCGGCGGGTAACCCAAACGTCAGCGCGAAGACCTCGTCCACGAAGCCCGAAGAGTCGCATCCCGAAGTAGCCGACAACGACCACGGCGAGTCCTGCGGCAATGCGAGCGGCGAGCAGTTCAGCGTTCTCGGTGATCGTGGGGCGCAGTTGTGACGGCGTCGCCAAAAAACCAAGCTACGTCGGGGGCTCTTCATTTCGGTTACACTTCGGTGACGAATGGCACTCGAAGACGAGTTCCGCAATTACACCAACAAGCAAGCCTACGAAGCGGTATTCGCGCGGCGGATGATGCTGCGCGAACACCCCGACGATACACGGGTCCTCGGTAATTCACAGAGGGAAGACTTCCTTCCCTTCCTTCATACAGTGTTGAAACAGTTGCCCACGGCTGCCCACATCCTGGACGTGGGCGGCGGTGCGGGAGACATTGTCGATCTGGCGCTCGCGCGCGTTGAGGGCGCAACGATCCACGTCGAGGAACCGAACGAGGCGTTGCTCGAAAAATACCGGCAACGCCTATTGGTCCATCCGTCACTCAAGTGCGGGAGTCTTCATCCGGTGCCCGTAGAGCGATTACCGCTGCCCCTGAGCAGCGGAGGTTCGGAGATTCGTTGCGATGCGGTACTGGCCATTCACATGCTCTATTTCGTGGCCGATCTCGTGGATACGCTTCGAGCCTTATACGGTTCTCTTCGAGCGGGCGGTGTTTTGTTCGTCGTAATCGCAGACCAACTGATGTCGACGACGGGCCGTGCTGGAAGGTTTCACTACGCTCGTATCGGGGACGAGAGCCGCGTCCACGAGCTCGATGAGCGTTGGGCTCTTCGTGAGGAACTGCTCGGTCAAGCGGGCATCGCCCCTCTTCTGGACCCAGCGTCTCCACCCACGGTCGAGGTGCATCGAACCGAGAGCTGGTTATTTGGCCGGGAACCCGATGACGTTGTCGCGATGTGTCTGGCGGGGGAGCTCCTATCGGCGGACGATGAGATGTTCGATCTTCGGAAGCTTCTAAGCTGTAGGGCTTTCCTCGACGAGCACGGGGACACGGTCCAGTTCGGGGTCGAGGATCGCCCCATCCCCCAAAAGGGATGGTACCGAGCCATACAGCCACAGATCGTGACCGTAATTCGCCGAGGAGCCTAGGGGGTCGCCTTGATTCCGCCCTCCAAATAGAGAGGACTCGGGCGGGTGAAGACTGCGGGTGATTTGGCTCGTTAGAGCTGAAGCGGCTCGTCGCCGCGCACTAACCCATGTCTCATGAGGGGAGCGCATCTCAAGCCAGGTGCTCGTTGACTCAGGCTGCGAACACGTGTTCGTTGCCACAGCACCTTCTGCAGCTTAAATGGTCAAACCGGTCACCGAGGAGGACGATGGTGGCGGAATGGGAAGGGGTCAGTCTCGTCTACCTCCAGAAATGCCTCGCCGAGCTCGAGCGACAGGTTTCGTCGATGCGCTAGCTGCGTCTCCGGTCAGGACGAGATCGGGTCGTCGCCGCCACACCTCCTCACGGAAGCTTTCCCGTCGATGGTCCGGAGCGACCCCAGAGCGCGCACCCGGAAGCCTTCTGCGGTTCCAGCGCAGAACGTTCGAACCGATACTGAGACAATCGAGTGATATCTTTGCGCAGAACGGCAGGGTCGCTGCTGTTTGGAGGCATATCAGGAAGAATTGAGCACGGTATTCCCGACGTCGGCAACAGCCTAAATCCGGTGCGTCGGCCTGATCGGTATTGTTCTTGGGTGGAAGCGAGCGGACCTCGATGATTCGACTCGCCAGTAGGCAAGGAATAAGGGCGCCTGGTGAAGACGTTCCAAAGGTTCGAAGTGGGACAGGGAGACATCTCGGCCGCGGTGGGTTGGTATCTCGCAGATCTTGGGGAAGCCCGAGGGAAGCAGGAGCTCTTCCGAAGGCAGTCACCTCAGATGCTGAAGGTGTTGAGGGAGCATGCCATCATCGAGAGTGCGGTTTCCTCGAACCGGATCGAGGGGGTTACCGTGGACCAGGCGCGGTTGCAGACCGTACTTTCTGGAAAGTCCCAGCTCAGGGATCGAAACGAAGAGGAAGTACGGGGGTATCGGAACGCCCTGAAGCGAATTCACGACCAACACGCGAACGAGCGCGTTTCCGTGAAATCGATTCAGGAGCTCCACCGAATCGCCCGGGCGGGTGTCGGTGACGCCGGAGAGTTCAAGACGAGAGATAGCGACATCATCGAGCGTTATGCGAACGGCACCGTTCGCGTGCGGTTCCGGCCGGTACCCGCGGCCGAAACACCGCATTTCATGGACGGGCTCGTCGAAAGCTGGCATCGATGCCTGCAGGAACGATGGTTCCATCCGCTCATCGCCCTAGGGGCCTTCAGCCTTGATTTCCTCTGTATTCATCCGTTTCGAGACGGGAATGGCCGGGCATCACGACTGCTTCTTCTGCTCCAAACCTACCATCTCGGCTTCGAAGTCGGCCGCTACATCAGCCTCGAGCGGCTCATCGAGGAGAACAAAGAGCGCTACTACGAGACGCTGGAAATCGGATCCCAAGGCTGGCACGAGGGGAAGCACGACCCGTGGCCGCACATCGGCTACATTCTATTCATCCTAAAGGAGGCTTACCGCGAGCTCGAAGAGCGGGTCGGCCAGCTCAAGAGTCCGCGTGGGGCAAAGACGGAGCTGGTTCTGGCGGCGGTAAACGCTTTTCCCGGCGAGTTCGCGCTCGTGGAGCTCGAGCGGGCGTGTCCTGGGGTCAGCAGGGATATGCTTCGTCGCGTTCTAGGGCAGCTCCGAAGAGCAGGCCAGCTCGAGAGTCGAGGAAGAGGGCCGGCGGCCCGGTGGCGAAAGAAGAGGTAATACCCTCTAATGAGGGTAATAGAGAGGGTAACAACTCCGCATTGAGGGGTAAGCCACTGGTTCGACCAGTGAGACATGAAGAGTGTTCAGCGTTGCCGGAGTAAGGCTCTCCTCACGGTGGCTTGCTGGGAACACCGAAAGGGAAATCGGTGATGCACGGCTATGTAGTAGAATGTGGATAGAAACATGAATGTGGATTACTATGGATAAGATTATTGGCGTCACCGAGCTCCAACGCAGGTTCAAGGCCGTCTTCGACGAGGTGGCGAAGGACCGGATTGCCTACATCCTCACTCGGGGCAGCCGTCCCGAAGCCGTCATGATTCCCTACACGCAATATCAGAAGTTCGTACGGCTTGATGAATCCGGAGTACTGTCGCGATTCGACAAGCTCCTCGAGCGTATGGAATTGGCGAACGCTCGTTATTCGGACGAGGAGGTCGAGCACGATCTGCAAGAGGGGACTCGCGAGGTTCGTGCACGTAAACGTCGAGCCTGAATGCGGGCTGTCATCGATACCAACATCCTCATCCGTGCACTCATCAAGCCAACCGGCAGTGTAGGGCCCATACTTCGGAGGCTGCGGGATGGCGACTTCACGGCCGTCTATTCCGAATCGCTCTTGGATGAGCTCTTGGAAAAGCTCGCATTGCCTGGAATCCGGGACAAATACAAACTGTCCGACACCGACGTTTCCGACTTTCTGGCTCTTCTGGCGTTGCGTGGAGAGATGATCGAGCCGAAGCGTAAGGTCAACGTCTGCCGTGACCCGGATGATGACATGGTGATCGAGGCGGCCCTCGAAGGGCAGGCCCGGTACGTCGTCACCGGCGATCGAGACTTGCTCAGCTTGGAGAAATTCGAGGCGGTGGACTTTGTGACTGCGCGAATCTTCCTGCAAGTTCTCTGACAGATGAGTTCGTGAAAGCGTCCCCGAGGCCGAGAGGGCATTCGAAGGGGAGAGAGCCTCGGATGGTGCGCTTGCGGCGCGGCGTCGACCCGCCGGCCTTTCTGTCGGGGCGGAAATCAGATTCCACCGTGTCTGTCGAGCGCGAATGGGGGCCTGGGATCCCGCCCGCAGATCTGCGAGAATCGCCGCATGACGGCACTTGTTCACACTCTGCGGACGTTCCAGAAGCGGCCGCTTTTTACCGCGGCGGTGGTCGCCATTCTCGGGCTCGGCATCGGTGCCACCACCGCCGTATTCAGCGTCGTCAATGGTTTGCTGTTGTCGCCGCTTCCGTACCCCGAGGAAGACCGTCTCGTCCGGATCTCGAAGAACGACCTCCAGCGCGGCTGGTCGCACTATCCGGTCTTGTACGAAGAGCTCGAAGCCTGGCGGGAGGCGAGCGAGAGCTTCGAGGGGATGGCGGCGCTCTGGTACACGGGACCGTCCGACAAGGCTGTCACCATCGACGGAGCTCATCGTTCGGTCAGCGTGCTTCCCGTCACCGCGGATTACTTCGACGTCCTCGGAGTGAGCGCGCTCGTCGGCCGAACCTTCGTGCCCGCCGACGAGGACGGGGGCGACGCACCCCCGGTCGTCCTGAGCTACCGAACGTGGCAGAGCTTATTGGCGTCGGATCCCGGCGTCGTGGAAACGATCCTTCCGATCCCCGGCGATGGAGCGGGCTATCGCGTCGTCGGTGTCTTGCCTCCCGGGGTCGACTACCCCGCGAGCGCGGAAATCTACCAGGTACCGAGGTGGAGTAAGGACCAGTACTTCGAAGCGGATGTCCTTGCGCGACTCGCACCGGGCGTCTTGGTCGAAGAGGCGCGCGCGGAGCTCCGGACCATTCGGGCTCGACTCACCGCCGAGGACCCCCAGAAGTTTGGCGACATGGATGTCGTCATCACGCCGCTCCTCGAAACCATCGTCGGGGACGTCCGCGTCGCGCTCTGGCTCCTTTTCGGGGCGGTCGGCGTCGTGCTCCTGATCGCAGCCGCGAATGTCGCCACCTTGTTATTCGTGCGCGGCGCGGAGCGGGATCGGGAGCTCGCGATCCGCGTCGCCATGGGTGCGGGAAGGGCTCGGCTCACCCGTCAGCTTTTCGTCGAGACGCTGGTTCTGGCCGCCGTCGGAGGCGCCGCCGGGCTCGTGCTCGCGCGCTGGGGGCTGTCGGCGCTCCTCCTGCTGCTTCCGGATACGCTTCCCCGAGCGGAGCGCATCGCTCTCGATGGGAGCGTCCTGGCTTTCGCGGTCATTATGACGCTCCTCGCGGCGATTTCGTCGGGCCTCGCTCCCGCCTGGAAAGCGTCGAGCCAGGATGCGCTCTCGACGCTCCGGCGAGGCCGGGGCGTCTTCGCCGATTGGCGCACGATGAGCGTTCTCGTCGTGCTCGAGCTCTCGCTCGCTTTCGTGCTCGTCGTCGGGGCGGGCCTGCTCGGGCAGGCGTTTTTCGCCCAGACGCGGATCGAGCGCGGTTTCGAGCCGACGAACCTGACGTTTGCGGCGCTCCAGATTCCCGACGGCAAGTACCCGATGTTCGGATCCTTCGCATCGCGGATCGAGCTGATGGATCGCCTGACCGAGAGAGCTCGAGCGATTCCCGGAGTCAGCGACGTGACCGCGGTGCAGCATCCTCCCGGGAGCGCCGATGCCGGGGTCACCGGACCGATTTCGGTCGAGGGGCAGACAGAGGACGAGCGGGAACGCAACCCGATGGTCAGCATCGAATGGGTGCCGGAGAGCTACTTCGAGACCCTGGGCATGACGCTCCTGCGCGGACGCCCGTTCCATCGAGGTGATCGCGCCAACGAGCCCCGGGTGGCGATCGTGACCGAGAGCTTTGCCGCCCACCATTGGCCTGGCGAGGATCCGGTTGGAAAGAGGCTCGGAAACGGCACGACCATGGCGTACACCACAGTCGTCGGCGTCGCCGCCGACGTGCGCTACCGGGAGCTTCGAAAATCCTGGCTCGATGTCTACTTTCCCGTGGGTCAAACGTTCAACGACGGGCCGCGGGGAGGGTACTACGGAGGCCGGGCTCTGGTCGTGCGCTCGGTTTACGACGCCGAGACTCTGGCACCGGCGCTTCGCGCCGCCGTGCGGGAGATCGACCCCGATATTCCCGTGGAGAGCATCGTCTCTCTGGACGCCATCCTGGACCGCGAGGTCGCGAGACCTCGCTTTCAAGCGCTGATGCTGGGACTCTTCGCGGGCACGGGGCTCCTCCTCGCCGCGGTGGGAATCTACGGCGTCATGGCGACGGTGACCGGCGCTCGCGCACCGGAGATTGGCATTCGACTCGCGCTCGGCTCGACGCCTCGTGAAGCGGTGGGAGCAATCTGGAAGCGTGGCGCCGCAATCAGCGCCCTCGGGATTGGACTGGGTGTCATCGCCGCGTTCGCCACCACGCGGCTACTGGCGAGCTTGCTCTATGGCGTCAGTCCGCTCGACCCCGTGAGCTTCGCCGGTGCCACGTTGTTCTTGGCTATCAGCGCACTTCTGGCCGCTTACCTTCCGGCGCGCCGGGCGGCTCGCGTGGATCCGGCTATCACGCTGCGTCACGAATGAAGGCGCGATCATCGCGCCACGTTGCCGAACCCCACGGCGATCAGGGCGACAAGGATGGCGAAAGATCCCCCAAAGGAGTAAGGCGATTCGGGTGGCACGGTCCGCCTTCTCCTCCTCCCACCACTTCCGAGGGCGAAGCCCCTGGATCAGAAAGGTGACGACGGCGCTCAAATTGACGCAGATGACGTTCGTCGCCAGCAGAAGCGCCGCGCCCAGGGACGACTGCTTCCTGGCTGCGGCGCACCGACACTTGAACGAGACGAAGCGGCACTGGGGAGTCCACCCGAACCAATGACAAGTAGCTCGCGGCCTGAATGGGCCTCGTGAGCTCTTGACTCCCGTCCTGACCTCGGGTCGAATGCATCGGTCGTGCCCACCCGGCTCGCCCCTCTCGACGTCGCTGTCCTCGTCGCCTACCTGGCGCTCATGCTCTATCTGGGCGTGCGGGGCTGGAAGCGGAGCCAGAGCTCGAGCGGCTATCTGGTGGCGGGCCGAAGCCTCGGCTACGGAATGTACGTGGCGTGCTTATCGGCCGTGGTCCTCGGAGGCGCTTCTACCGTTGGTGGGACGAGGCTCGGCTTCGAGCACGGGCTCTCGGGAATGTGGATGGTGTTCATGATGGGCGCGGGCGTCATGGCGCTCGGGCTCTTCCTGACGAATCGCGTCTCGAAGCTCCGGGTTCTCAGCATCAGCGAGATGCTCGAGCTCCGATACGACGCGAAGGCGCGTCTCGTGAGTGCGGTCATCATGGCGATCTATGCGGCGCTCATTGCCGTCGTCCAGGTGATTGCCATCGGCACTCTCCTGACCGCCTTTCTCGGCTGGAGCTTTTGGGCCGGGATGCTTCTGGGAGGAGCCGTCGTTCTGTTTTACACATTTCTCGGTGGTATGTGGTCGGTCTCGATGACCGACTCCGTGCAGTGGGTCCTGATGACGGTGGGAATTTTCTTTCTCGCCGTTCCCATGGGGCTCGCGAGAGTGGGGGGCTGGGGAGCGCTCACGCGAGAGCTTCCGCACACGTTTTTCCGGCTCGACGCCATCGGCTACGGTGAGATTCTCTCTTTCTTCCTCCTGTTCTGTCTCGGGCTCGCCATCGGTCAAGACATCTGGCAAAGGGTCTTCACCGCGAGGGACCCGACCGTCGCCCGGCGCGGCACCATCGTCGCCGGCGCCTACTGTGCGGCCTATGCCGTCGCGACCTCGGTGATCGGAATGATCGCTGCGGTCGCGTTCCCGGAGCTCCAAGACTCTCAGATGGCCTTCGCCACCGTCGTCGTCGACCTGCTGCCTCCGGGAGTGACCGGCATCGTTCTCGCGGGAACGCTGTCGGCTTTGATGTCGACGGCCAGTGGAACGCTTCTGGCGTCCTCGACTCTCATCGCGCACGACGTCTACCGGCGCTTCCTGGTGAAGGACGTTTCCGACGAGGTGTTTTTGCGCAAGACCCGGCTCGTGACGGGCGTGCTCGGAATCATCCTCATCACCATCGCCCTCTGGATCCAGGACGTCATTGTCGCCCTCGACATCGCTTACACGCTTCTCTCGGGCTCGCTCTTCTTTCCCATCGTTGCCGGCATGGTCTGGAATCGGGCGACGGCGTCGGGGACGCTCGCCTCGATGGGCCTGAGCGCCGTCGCTTCTTCCCTGGCCATGGCGACCTGGGGTGCGGGCTCGACACCATCCATTCTCGTCGGCCTGGGGACGAGCTTCGTAACTCTTGTCGCCGTGAGTTACTGGCCGGGGCTCGCATTTCGGAATAAAGGGGGAAGGATTCGAGTGTCCAAAGAACGCATCGGCCCGAAGACGTGACCTCGCGGAGCTCATCCCGAGATGTCGCTCGGAGAAGCTCTAACGTTGATTGCGTCGTTGCTTCCGCGCCCATTTCTCAAGCCAAAGTGCGGATAGGTCGCGGGACTTCGAGTAGAATCCGAGCGAGTCTTTCGGGAATGTCCAAGAAGCTCAACCAGCCCCTCGGCGGGAACGAGATGCCGCGCTTCGGCGGGCCGGCGACGATGTTGCGCCTGCCGAGCGCGTCGTCGGCCGAAGGCCTCGATGCCTGCTTCGTGGGAGTTCCCTTCGACATCGGAACGTCGAATCGAAGCGGCGCGCGATTCGGACCGCGCCAGATCCGCGCGGAGTCCTGCCTGATTCGCCCCTACAACATGGCGACGCGAGCCGCCCCGTTCGACGCCCTCCAGATCGCCGATGTGGGTGACGTTGCCATCAACACTTTCAATGTAGAAAAGAGCATGGCTCTCATCGAGGCGGCCTACGACGAAATCGCCGCCGCCGGGTGCAGGCCGCTCACGCTCGGCGGCGATCACACCATCGTGCTTCCGATCTTGCGCGCGCTCGCGAAGAAGCACGGTCCTCTCGGAGTCGTGCACGTGGACGCTCACGCCGACGTCAACGATACGATGTTCGGCGAGAAGATCGCACACGGGACGCCATTCCGACGGCTCGTGGAAGAAAAACTGATCGATGGAGCCCGAGTGGTCCAGATAGGGCTTCGAGGAACCGGCTACACCGCCGAGGACTTCGACTGGCCGAGGGCCCAGGGCTTCCGCGTCGTTCCGGCCGAGGAGTGCTGGTATCGATCGCTGACTCCACTGATGGCCGAGGTGCGCGAGCAAATCGGCAAAGGTCCCGCGTACGTCAGCTTCGACATCGACGGTCTCGACCCCGCCTTCGCCCCGGGCACCGGCACCCCCGAGATCGGAGGCCTCACGACCGCGCAGGGCCAGGAGATATTGCGCGGCTGCTGCGGCCTCGAGATCGTCGGCGGGGAACTGGTCGAAGTCTCACCGCCCTACGACACGTCGGGAAATACGGCCCTCGTTGCCGCCAACCTGCTCTTCGAGATGCTCTGCGTTCTTCCCGGCGTTCCCTACCGAACGTGACGGGTGGAGGTTCCGACTCTCGAGAGGGAGCTGCGAGGGATCTCGACTGGATTACGATGAAGGCGCTCGAGAAGGACCGGAACCCGGCGGATCGATCGTCTGAACGAACGACGTTTAAGCTCGCTCTCTGCTCATCCCGCTCTCAGTTAGCCGGGTCGAGGCGGCGCACCTCGTCGGTCCAGTTGAGCACGATCTTGAGCTCCGTGAGCCGCGAGCCTCCGCGCGTCCAGACCAGGGCGAGCTCTCCGTTCGGTCCCGCGTCGTATCCCGGGACCTGATACCCGCCGACGTATGCATCGACTGAGAACAGCGCCCGCGGCTGACCGAGGCCCGAGGAAGGTCCCTCGGGCACCTCGACCGCGAACATGCGATTGTCGTTGATGAAGAAAATCTCGCCTCCGTTCCTCGACCAGACCGGATGCGATCCGCCGTTGACCGAGACGGAGATTCGCGCCCCGCTCCCGTCGGACCGCCGTGCGTAGATTTCCCAGCGTCCCGATTCCAGGGACTGGTAGGCGATCCACGCGCCGTCCGGAGAGTACGAGGGCGACAACTCCCGGAACATGCCGGAGCCCAGTCGGCGGCTCTCCCGGGTCTCGAGCGAGAGAATGTGGATGCTGTCACCCGGACCTTGCTCCGTGTAGGCGAGCTCGCGGCCGTCCGGCGAGATCGAGGTCGCGTGCTTGTCGACCGGACCTCCGAGGATGAGCTCTGGTTCGCCGCTTCCGTCGCTTCTCACGCGAAAGAGCTCGTACGGACCATTCGCCGCCGAAGTGAAGTACACCCACTCGCCATCGGGGGACCAGACCGGATCGATGTCGTCGTAGCCGAAGGTGAGCCGGCTCAGCGAGCCACGGACGAGATCGAGGAGCCAGATGCTGCGGTCGATCCCCTCCCTGACGACAACGGCCAGTGTCTTTCCGTCGGGGGAGGAGCGGGGCAGCTCGAAATTCCGCCGCTCCGTGGAGGCTGGCCGTTCCTCGCCGGTTCCGGCGACCCATACGACGCGATTGTCCGTACTCTGCTCGCCGTAGAGGAACGTTCCGTCGTTCGTGACCGCCATCAAAATGGACCCGTTGACCGGTGAGGTGAGGACGTCGCTTTGCACGAGGAAGGGCTCGCCCTGGAGCTCGAGCTTCGACGGATCGAATCGGACCGCCAACAAGTCTCCCGAGCGACCGAAGAGAAGGTAGCCGTCGGGGATGAAGCGTGCGGTGTATCCCCCTTGGAGCAGCTGGCGTGTCGCTCCAGAACGGAGGTCCTGCAAGCGTACCTCCCAGGTGTCGAGACTTCCTTGCGCGTACACGGTGTAGAGCAGAGCTTCACCGCTGGGTAGAAGCCAGGGAGACCAGTGTCCCAGATCGCCCTCCTCGAGCCGTGTGACCGGCTCGGGGTCGCCCCCGTTCTCCGGAACGCGCACGATCGGAGAGGAATAGGTTTCCGCGAAATACACGAATCCGTCGTTCGCCCAATGTATCGCCGTGGCGAACGCCCGGTCCGCCAGCTGGGTCGAGCCCCCTCCGTCGACGGGGACCTTGTAGAGATGGCCCGAGGCGGAGTAACCCACCCAGCGCCCGTCGGGAGAGAAGAACGCGCGCTCCGCGGACGTCGCCCCTTCCAGAGGTCGCCCTTCGACCTCGTCGAATCGCCGGAGGTAGACACGACCGGAGCTCGTGTAAATGAGCGTCCGTCCGTCCGGAGATACGTCGAACAGGCCAAAGGTGGTGGAGGGGGAGTCGCTCGGAAACGTCATCGATAGACGCACCGTCGGGCGCGCCGTGCGGACGTCGCCTCCCCGTGCCGACCAGAGACCGCTCGCGATGAGCGCTCCGAGGGCGGCGGCCGCGAGGAGCTGTCCGACCCTCGCTCGAGGACGCCGACTCTCGCTGACCTCGGCGACGTTCGGAGGGTCCGTGAGCTCGAGAAGCGCATCACCGATATCGCGGAGCCGCTCCTCGCGTTTCTTCGCGAGAGATCGCTTCAGCAGACGGCGCACGTGCCACGGAACTCCGTCCGGAAGAGCGCCCCAATCGGGATCGCTCTTCACGATCGCCGCCAGGATGTCGGTGACGGTATCTCCATCGAAAGCTCTTCTTCCGGTGAGCATTTCGTAGGCGACGCAGCCGAACGACCAGACGTCCGAGCGCCTGTCGAGCGCCTTCCCTCGGGCCTGCTCGGGGCTCATGTAGGAAGCCGTTCCCAGGATCATACCGGCCTCGGTCGCCTTCGTTCGCGTCGGCGATTCGGTGAGCTCGGGCGTTTCGACCGGCTCGTCGAGAGATTTCGCCAGCCCGAAATCGAGAACCTTCACCCGCCCCTCTTCGTCGATCTGGACGTTTCCCGGCTTCAAGTCGCGATGAAGAATTCCGCGGCCGTGCGCCGCTTCGAGGGCATCACATATCTGGACGAAGAGAGGAAGGGCTTCCTCGTAAGGAATGGGTCCGCGCGCGAGCCGCTTCGAGAGCGTCTCCCCCGAGGCCAGCTCCATGACGAGGAATGACGTACCGTCCTGCACCTCGAGCGAGTAGAGAGAAGCGATGTTCGGATGCTCGATGGATGCGAGTGCTCTTGCTTCGCGCTCGAGCCGGGCCAGACGTTCTTTGTCGGAGGTGAGATGCTGGGGAAGGAGCTTGAGGGCGACGTTTCGCTCGAGAGTTAGGTCGCGCGCCTTGTAGACTTCGCCCATACCGCCCGCACCGATGGCAGCGAGGATCTCGAACTTCCCGAGCTTTTCTCCAGGGGTGAGCGTCACAGGGTGGAAAGGATAGGAGAACTCTTCCCACTTTCACAAGTGACCGGAGAGGCAGGGCGTCCGCCGGTGAGCGAGTCGTTCTAGGCCGTTCTCCATCCTGGGAATCGGCTCGCGACCGGGCAAGTCGCTCACGCGGTACAGAGTGATCGGAGTCCGTCACCATAAATCACCCCTGTCAGTTTCGTGTCGTCGACTCGTTCGCGCCCGTTTCCTCGCTTCCTGGAAGGCTCGAAGGGCTCGGACACGCGCCTCGGTGTGACGGACGATCGGTCGAACGGAGCTCGTGCACGGAATCTCGCGAGCGATCTCGAACTCCGGCAACCAGCGCTCTACGTAGCGTTCCGACAACTGGATTGAAGACGCGAAGGGCGCTTCGAGCGACGCTTCTGAACCTCAGCGATCGAGACTACCGCGGGGCGCGACCCATTCCGTCGCTTGATGGGTGACCGCGCTGATGCGGTCGTAGTCGTCGTCATAATGGAGCACTGTGAGCCCGGCAAACTCGGCAGCCGCGGCGATGATCAAGTCCGACGGCTTGGCCCCGCGGTGGTGGCCTGCCGCTGCCAGCATCTTTGCCATCTGGATCGCTCGATTCATCACCGTCGGTGTGATCGAAGCTTCGGGTAAAGCCATCCGTTCGTCGATGACGTCGTCAACGTCTCGGGCCCGCGTGCCGTAGATTACCTCCAGATCGATGAGCCGACACGACCAAAGTTGTCCGGCGCGCGCGAGGGCTTCGAGCCGGTCGCCAACGCCTTGCTGAGGAGCGCGAGCGAGCACTGAGGTGTCCACTAGGTAACGGGGCTCAGCCATGGTTGACGAACGTCTTGGGCCGGCGCGCCTCTTCGACCTTCCCGACATCGAGGGCCCCCGGTCCCCGAAGCCGCCGGATGTGCCGAAGTATCATGTCCTGGTCGACCAGACGCCGAAGCGCGGTCTCTACCGTCGCTTTGATCGTGTCGGTCCCCGCCACGCTTCGAGCTCGCTCGAGCAGGTCATCATCGATTTCGACGAGTCGCTTAGCCATTTCTGGATTATATATGAAATGTCGATACAGATATATCGTCTCTGGGCCGATTCGATCTACTTCGGCTCCGACGTCGACGGCCTGGTCGTCTGATCGGCCGGCAGTCAGTCGTTCCTGTCGGGTTCGTCTCGTCGACTCGTTCGCGCCCGTTTCCTCGCTTCCTGGAACGCTCGAAGGGCTCGGACCCGCGCCTCGGTGTGACTCACGATCGGTCGATCGGGCTCGTGTACGGAAGCTCGGGGGCGAGCGCGAAGCTCCGGCAACCAGCGCTTCACGTAGCGCCCGTCGGGATCGAACCGCTTACCCTGGAGAATCGGATTGAAGACGCGAAAATACGGGGCGGCGTCGGTTCCCGTTCCCGCCGTCCATTGCCAGCCTCCGTTGTTGGCGGCGGGATCGCCGTCGACGAGGTGCTGCATGAACCAGCGTTCCCCCCGTCGCCAGTCGATGAGGAGATGCTTGGTGAGAAAAGATGCGGTGATCATGCGGGCCCGGTTGTGCATGAATCCCGTTCGGGAGAGCTCTCGCATGCCAGCGTCGACGGCGGGGTAGCCGGTCCTGCCCTCGCACCAGGCGGCGTAATCGTCCTCGTCGTCGCGCCAGTGCATGAACCGGCCCTCGCCACGAAAGCTCCGATTTCGCGCTTCGGGAAAATGCCACAGAACCGAAATGTAGAACTCCCGCCAGATGAGCTCTGCGAGCCAGGCCTCCGCGCCCTTCATCTCGCCCTTTCCCGCCGCATCATCGATCGCGTCGAAGGCGGCGCTCACCGCCCTTTGAGCCGACAGGTTCCCGAACCGAAAGTAGGGCGAAAGCCGGGACGTCCCCTCGAGGTCGAGGCGATTGCGGACCTCGGCATAGGAATGGATCCGCTTCGAGAATCGAGAGAGGCGGCGCCTCGCCTCCCGTTCTCCGGGAGGAAACAGCGAGTCGTCTCGAGCGCGCACGTCGGGCAAGCGATCGCTTGGGACTCGACCGATATCCGGAAGCCTGGACGGCGGTTTCCAGACGGAAGTCGAGCGTCGGACCGCTTCGCGCAGCCACGTGCGACGGTAAGCCGAGAACTGGGTATAAGGGGAATCGTCGGGTTTCAGCACCTGCGAGGGAGAAAGATAGGAAAGTCCCCAGAGGCTTTTCAGAGGGAGCGAGTCCCGCAGTTTTCGATCGCGCTTCCGTGAGTACGGAGACACATCTTGCTCGCAGTAAATCGACTCGGCTCCCGTCTCACGAACTATCCGGGAAAGCTCTCGGAGCGGCGGCCCGCGGCGGACGACGAGCCGGCTTCCTCGCTTGCGGAGAGATTCATCCAGTTCGCGGAGCCCTCCGAGAAGAAAGGCGAATCGTTGCTGCGATACGTAGGGTGAGGCGAGAAGCTCGGGGTCTATGACGAAAACGGGAACGACTCGCTCGGCGTGATCCAGTGCGGCGGCGAGAGCGACATTGTTCTCGAGTCGAATATCTCGCCGAATCCACCAGATCGCGGTATTCATCCGCTTGCACTCGTTCGGCCGGCATGGCTTTCGAGCGGAAACGCTCCCGCTAACGTGCTTTTCGAATGATGGCTCCCTGCGACACGCACCACCAGTGTCCTTTGGCTACATTTTATCTATAAAAGTATTAAGTCGAATGTAAACTTGACAAGAAAATATCGAATGTTCAACAATACAATGTGCCGACAGAATTTCATCCTATTCGAGTCGCGGCGCGACGCACGGGGTTGAGCGCCCACGTCATACGAGCCTGGGAGAAGCGTTACGGTGCCGTCGAGCCCAAGCGAACGCCAACCCAGCGCCGGGTCTATTCGACCGAAGACCTCGAGCGCCTCATCCTTCTTCGCCGGGCGACCCTGGCGGGAAGGAGCATCGGGCAAATCGCAAAGCTTCCAACGCCCGAGCTCAAGAGTCTCGTGGAAGAGGACGAGAGCGCCGCCCCCGAGCGCCTTCGTGCACCGGTTCGTTCTGACGGCAACCAGCTTCTGTCCACGGCCTTGGAGGCAACCGGCCGACTCGATACCGCGGCACTCCAGCGCGCCCTCGATCAGGCCTCCATATCTCTGAGTCGGCCAGCGATGATGGAGCAGATCATCGTCCCGTTGATGCATCGGATCGGTGACGCCTGGCGTGACGGCTCGCTTCGCGTCGCGCACGAACATCTCGCTTCAGCGCTCGTCCGCTCGTTCCTTGGAAGCCTCGACGGTGCTTTTCCGGTCGCGACCGCGGCCCCCGAGATCGTCGTCACGACGCCATCGGGACAGCTCCACGAGATTGGCGCCCTTCTCGCGGCTGCCACGGCGGCATCGGAAGGCTGGCGAGCGACCTACCTCGGCCCGAGCCTTCCCGCGGACGAGATCGCGGCGGCTGTGCGACAGCGAGGCGCACGGGCCGTGGCTCTGAGCATCGTCTATCCTACCGACGATCCACAGGTCCAGACGGAGATCCAGAGGCTCTCCAAGCTCGTCGCGCCGGAGACGACGATCCTCGTCGGTGGGCGGGGCGCACCAAGCTACCGAAGCATCCTCGAGGCGGTCGGCGCCCGACACCTTCCGGACTACCAGAGTCTGCGCACGACACTCGAGTCGCTTCGGCAGTAAGCGACGAGCTTGACGACACCCCTCGTTGTCGTTACCGTCTGCGCGTGCGCCTGGTACTGCTCCTTTCTCTTCTCTGGGCCACTCCGGCGTTCGCTCAGCTGCGCTTCGACCCCGAGGCCGAGACCGAGGCCTATCTTTCGCGCGTGCCCGCGGAGGAACGCGAACGCTCGGACGCCTATTTCGAGGGCGGCTACTGGCTCCAGCTCATCGGCTACTTGTATACGCTGGGAATCGCGTGGCTCCTGCTCGCGAGTCGCTTCTCGGCGTGGATGCGCGACTGGGCGGAAGCGCGCGCCGGACGTGGCTTCGTGGCAACGACACTCTACATGGTTCCGTACGGTGTCGTCACGTTCGTCCTGGGGTTTCCGTTGACGCTGTACCAGGGTTTCTTCCGCGAGCACCACTACGGGCTAGCGAACCAGACCTTCGGGCCGTGGATGCGTGATCAGCTGGTCGCTCTCGGAGTCAGTCTGCTTCTCCTCTCCGTTGCCGTGGCCGGCCTCTACGTGGCCATCCGCAAGGCGGGAAGACGATGGTGGATCTGGGGCTCGGTGGGAGGTGTAGTCTTCTTGTCGTTCGTGCTTCTCATCGGCCCGGTTTTCATCTTTCCGCTCTTCAACCAGTACGAGCCTCTGGACGACCCGGAGATCACGGCACCGATCCTGAGCCTGGCCCGCGCCAACGGCGTTCACGCCGACGATGTCTATCAGTTCGACGCCTCGCGTCAATCGAAACGCATCAGCGCCAACGTGAGCGGTTTTCTCGCGACGATGCGGATATCCCTGAACGACAATCTGCTCGACCGGTGCTCGCTCTCCGAGATCCGGGCGGTCATGGGCCATGAGATCGGCCACTACGCGCTCAACCACGTGTGGGAGGGGCTCTTGTTCTTCGGCCTTCTCCTGGCGGCGGGATTCGCGTTCGTCAACGCGCTCTTCGAGCGCCTCCGAGAGCGATGGGGCGAGCGGTTCGGAATCCGCGACATCGGGGACATCGCCGGCCTGCCTCTGCTCGCGGCGCTCTTCGCCACGTTCATTTTCCTCATGACGCCCGTCGTAAACAGCTACGTGCGCGCCAACGAGGCCGAGGCCGACCTCTTCGGTCTGAACGCGGCTCGTGAGCCCGATGGTTTCGCCGAGGTCTCGATCAAGCTGGGCGAGTATCGCAAGCTGAGCCCGGGGCCGCTGGAGGAAAGCCTCTTCTTCGATCATCCGAGCGGCCGTTCGCGGATCGAGATGGCGATGCGGTGGAAAGCGGAGCAGCAGAGATGAACCCCGAGGCGGCCCGACTTCTGCCGCCCCGATGAAGGACGCCTACTTCTCGAAGATCTCTTCAGCCGAAACGATACCGACCCGCTCGATGGGGAGCTCCCGAATTCGGATTTTCTCGTCCTCGGCCAGGACGTCTTCGGCCGTTCCCGGCGTCTGGTAGCTCACCGGACTCTCGGCGTTCGACTCGATGGCACGCGCCAGCTCTTCGGCGTTCGAGGCGACGATGGCGACGCGGAAGTCCCAACGGTCGAGGTGTTTTTTCAGAGCGCGGTTGACGTCCTCGACCGTCATCGTCGCCAGGCGCCTCTCGATCTCGTCGATGTAGAAGTCGGTCCCATAAAAACGGGAGTCCATCTGATAACCGAGACGTCGGTCGAGGCTCTGCACCCATAGCTTGGAATAGCTCGTGATGTACTCGCGCGTTTCCTCGAATTGCTCCCGGGTCATGCCGTTCTCCACTAGACGTCGCAAATAGAAGATCGCGCCTCGGAGCGCGAAGTGAGCGTTCTCTGGGGCTACCGGCCGGATCCAGATGCTGAAGTGCTGCTGGCGCCTGGGGATGTTCGGTACCGGAAACGTGCTTCCGCCTTCCTGGATGAAGCTCTCGACGTAGGAGTAGTCTCCGTAGTTCAGTCCGCGCTTGGCGCGCAGCTCGTTCATGAGAACCCCGTTGAACGTGCGGTGGTCTCCGAGATGGATGTTTGCCACCAGCAGGGGGTAGAAGTCCCCGTCGGCCCGCGTGATGTCGAGGGGAATGCCGAGGCTAATGGCCGTGGAGTCCGCGGCGGGCCGATGAACTACCGTGACCATGAGTCCCTTGCCACCCGAGACGTCTGGGAGTGTTCGTGGCCGTTCTTCACCGGCGGGGAGGGATTTTCGGAAATCCTCTCGCATCCGCTCGGTGAGCCCATCGGGCAAGTCCCCGGCAACCCCCATCTGCAAATTCGCGAAAGTGTAATGCTCCCGGTAAAAGTTCTTCACGTCTTCGAGAGTAATCGACTGGACTCCGGCGACAGTTCCTTGCACTGGATGGCGGTATGGGTGACCCTCGTACAGGACCCACTCCAGAGCGTGCTTGCCGAGCTCCTCGTCGTCGGAGCTGCGCAGCGACTTCGTCAAGAAGTTCAGGAGCTCGTTCTTGTTCCTCTCGAAATCGGCGGGATCGAATCGAGGCCTCAGGATCCGCTCGCGGAAGATTTCGTAGAAGGGCTCGAGGTGATCGCGGTGGGCGTGGCCGATGAAGGTCGTAACTTCCTTGTCCGGCTGCGATGAAACCGACGCGGCCATGGGGTAGAGAGCCTCCATCACCTCCCGTAAAGACGATTCGTCGGTGCCGCCGCGGCTCAACATGAGCGCGGTCAGGGCGGCGAGGCCCTCCTTGCCGGACGGATCGTGGCTCGATCCGACGTGGAATACGAAGCGGAAGTCGACCAGGGGACTTCCCGGACTCTTCAGCAGAACGACGTCGCGGTCCGCGCCAAGCGTCAGTTTCGTCATACCCAAAACCGTAAGAAACGCGAGGTAGGTTCGAAGAGGTGACATCGATTATTCCTCACCGGAGACACCGGGAGCCGGCGACAACGTCACGATGGTTCTCGTCTCCTCGCGGAAGTACTCGCGCGCGAGGCGGCGAACGTCTTCCGCAGTTACCGAGTCGTAGAGCTCGTAAACGCGGTTGATGGTCTTCGGGTCGTTGGTGAGCGCGAGGTAGTGGGCCATGGTGTTGGCGACGGCATCGGCGGTATCGAGGCCGAGAAGAAATTGATAGCGCATGTGACTCTTCGTTGCCTGAAGTCGGTTCTCGTCCGCCAGCTCTTCGCAGATCCGGTGGAGCTCGTTCAGCAGGGCTTTGCGAACCTCGTCGAGCTTCTCCGGCACCCGCACCCGGGTAAGGATGGTGTAGATGGGTGGATCGGCGTGATCGGTAGCACCCGCCTGAATGAAGTCGACCCATTGTTTATCGATGACCAGCTCCTGGAAGATGGGTGACGTCTCCCCGAAATGCACCTGTGAGAGCACGTCGAGTCCCGGCATGTCGATGCGCTCGGTGCTGAACGCCGGGGCCCGGTAGCCGATGGCGAGTATCGGGAGCGTAGGTGCCGGCCATTCGACCGAGGCCTCGCGAGGCGCGGTTTGAGGCGGTTCGGCGGGAATGTCGGGTAAGTAGTGCCCGCGCTTCCAGCGTCCATATTTCTCCTCGATATGCCGTTGCAGCGCGTCCCAGTCGTAGTCGCCTACGACGAGAATGGTGACATATTCCGGCCGATAGAATCGGTCGAAGAACTCGATGCTGTGATCGTACAGGGTAGGCATGGCCTCGATGTCCTCGAGAAATCCAATCACCATGTGTTGATAGGGGTGGTGGTCGTAGACGGTGTCGTGCAGCTTCTCGTAGAGGCCCATGAAAGGGTTCGTCGCGCTCTTGTTGTACTCGCCCAGAACCGCTCCCGCTTCCTTCTGGAACTGCTCCTTGCTGTATTCCAGGTTCTGAAAGCGATCGGATTCGATCTCGATGATTCTCGGAAGCGATTGCGAGCTCGCGAGGATGTGGTACACCGTTCGGTCGAACGTCGTATAGGCGTTGGAATCCGCTCCGATCGCCCTCAGTACGTCATTGTAGCGATCCTCGGGGTAAGTGGACGTCCCGCGAAACATCATGTGCTCGAAGAAATGCGCGAAGCCGCTCTTTCCCTGCTCCACCTCGTGGCGAGACCCGACCCGCACGACCGTGTAGAAGGCAGCGATCCCGGGACTATCGAATCGTACGCCGACGAGCCGAAGCCCGTTGTCGAAGTCTCGGACGTCGATTGGGTAGGGGAAGACTCCTGGATGTTGCGGCTGGGCGGGGGTAGATAGCGTCAGCGTCATGAGAAGCATGCTCCCGATCACGTTGTGAAGTCTCCTTTTCCTGATCAATGCCGTGGAGGGACTCGTGGCCTATCGGCCACGCTCGCATTCGCCTCCTTCGGAGACGAAAGCGGTGCCCTCCACGGCTCGGCCTCTGCGGCGCTGCGCGCCGATCTCGCAGCGGATGTCGTGGCTGCCGCGCGGTAGGCTGGACCGGACTTCATCATCAGCCTTTCCGCGCGAATGATAGCTCAAAGGCTGCGCGTCACTCGGTTTCGCCACGGGCCGCGGGGGCGCTCGAGAAGCAGCTCCCCGAGAATCAACGCCTCGACGAGCTCATGCGACCCCGGTCGCCGCGGGCCCCGCCGGTCGATTGCGACAAGGGGCTTGCTCCGCTTCGCCGGCACCCTGGCGTCGACGGCTGCCGGCCCGATGATCGATTCATAGAGCCTGCGCCCAAGGGTCGCGGTCTGTTCGGGCGAGTCGAGCGCGGCGTCCATCGCCGCGACCACGAGTTGCCGCGGTGAGCCTTCGGCGAGCTTCCCCGACGAAAGCATCGCCTTCGCCCTCGACGCGCCTTTGGCGTGGAGTCTCCAGTCGGCTATTCCTGGCAGATCCGCCAGCCTCTTGGAGCCGAGGGCTTCGAGCTCGGTGAAGAAGAGCTGTTCGGTGAGCGTGTCGAGGACGGATTCGATGGGCGGAAGCGGAAGGCTCCCTTGGGCTCCTGACAGGGCGAGGGAAGAAGGGTTCTGATGTTGTTCCGTCCATTGTCGGAGATTCTCCTCTGCCTCGCTCGAGTAACCGAGGAGCGTGACCCATGCCGCCGTCCATCGAATTCGCAGATGCGCGGGGGGCTCGGGATGCACCGTGCCGTCTGGATTGAGCCGGAGGGTCGTGACTCGAAGCGGCGACTGCGGGCTCGCATGAACGCGGGCGAGGACGCGAAGATACGTGGGACCGAACAAAGTGGCCCCCAACGCGTCTCCGAGAATTCGAACGACGTAAGCGGCGAACAACAGTCGGGCAAGAGCCTCGGGACGGCTCGCGACGTCCGAATCGGTCACCCTGAGCTCGAGCCGGTCGTAGATCTCGCGATAGAGACCGGGAGCGGCGTCGCCGAGATACCTTGCGATCTCGAAAGGCAGGGCAACCCATTCCAGCGGCTCGTTGGTTACGCTTCGCGGCACGAAGAGTGTCGAGCCCGCGAGGGGCGATGACCCGAGACGGTCGTCGCCCAGATCCCAGATCAGAGCGACGGGCGGCGCCTCGATGAGCTCGAGTTGGGCAGCGGCCGCGTGGGGAGCGAAGCGGGCTTGGAACTCATCGACGAGCCGGTCCGCGACCACCTGGGCTTTCGAGGTCTCGGGTCGTCGTCTGATCGTGGAGTGAGTCCTCGCCGTCGTCGTGATTTCGCGGAGGGAGTCCGTGACCTCACGAGCCCTCTCCAAGACGACCGACAAGGAACGGGCTTCCTTGGCGGCAATCGCGGACTCGAGCCGCTCCACCGTGGTTTCGGCCTCGCTCCTCAGGGACCGATCGACGATGAAGCTTGCCTGCGCCCGCAGGCTGGGTTCCAGCTCGAGGAGGCACTCGTCCAGCTCGCCCGAGGCTCGTCTGAGCACGGCCAGTACCTGCTGCGCTTCGCGGTCGAGCCCGACGATCGGCTGCGGCAACCGAGGACGGGTGGGACCTCTCGCGACGGGCGGCGCCTCTTCCTGGCGCCGCGCTTTCTTCGCTTGGGAGGCAATCTGGGAGAGCAGCCAAAAGACGAACAGCAGGAGATAGAAGACGGTCTGGATGTCCATCGGTCTACCGTCTCCGCCTCACGCGTCTCCTCGCCTTAGGGGGTGCCAGCGCGATCGCCAAGACGAGCCTTCTTCGCAGACGCACGGGATCGCGGATTGCCGCGGCCAGGAATCGGGATTCCGTTTCCTTTGCTCTGCTATTTGCGTTCATCGGAATCCTCGGGCTCGCCCGAGCGGGCGATCGAGTCGCGCATCTTGGTGTCCGCCACTACGTTCTGCATGTTGTAGTAGTCCATGACTCCTAGCTTTCCCTCCCGGAACGCCTGGGCCATGGCCATAGGCACTTCCGCCTCGGCCTCGACGACCTTGGCTCGCATCTCGTGCACCCGGGCCTTCATCTCTTGCTCCTGCGCGACCGCCATGGCGCGGCGACCCTCCGCTTTCGCCTGCGCGATCTGCTTGTCGGCTTCTGCCTGCTCCGTCTGGAGCTTGGCTCCGATGTTGGCTCCCACATCGATGTCGGCGATGTCGATCGAGAGGATCTCGAAGGCGGTGCCGGCATCGAGACCTTTCTTCAGCACGGTCTTGGAAATGATGTCCGGGTTCTCCAGCACGTGTTTGTGGGTGTCGGCCGAGCCGATGGTGGAGACGACGCCCTCGCCGACGCGTGCGACGACGGTCTCTTCTCCCGCCCCACCGACCAGCCTGTCGATATCGGCGCGCACCGTCACGCGGCTCTGGGCGATGAGCTGGATGCCGTCCTTCGCGACCGCCGCGACCTTGGGCGTCGTGATGACTTTGGGGTTGACGCTCATCTGGACGGCCTCGAGGACGTTTCGGCCCGCGAGGTCGATGGCGGCGGCGCGCTCGAAGGTGAGCGCGATATTCGCCTTGTCGGCGGAGATGAGCGCTTGCACGACGCGCTCGACGTTTCCCTTGGAAAGGTAGTGCGCTTCGAGCTGGTTGACGCTCAAGTTGAGGCCGGCCTTGACCGCGCTGATGCGAGGATTGATGATGAGCGACGGGGGAACGCGCCTGAGCCGCATGGCGATGAGCGTTCCGATGCCGACGGATGCTCCCGAGGACCAGGCCGCGATCCACAAGCCGATAGGCACGAAGTACAGAAGGAACCCAATTCCGACCAGAATTAGAAAAGCAAGGGCTACGATTCCCATTTACGGTCCTCCTTAGAAGGCTCCGCCTCGAACGGTCGCTTCGGAGCCTACGTCAACAGTCAACATCTGACATCCGAAGAGTCCTGAGCAGCCTCCTGCCGACGCTCGGCTTCGGACGTCGCCCATGCCTGTATATCACGCGGGTCTGGGCCGCTCCTCGCTCGATCGCGCGGCGAGCTCCACGACGATTCGAGAGCCTCGCACTTCGGTAACGATGATGGAGGAGCCGGCTTCGATGAACTCTCCCTCGGTAACGACGCCACGCCTGAGCTCGCCGAAGCGCGCGATGCCAGCGGGACGGAGATCCGATTCGGCGACGCCGGTTCGCCCCGTCTCGAGCTCGGTCTCGGCGGAGTGCGCCTTGGAGAGAGACGACAACAGCACAACGTCCTTTCCAAAGCGACTCTTGGGAATCCAGAGCATCACCGCGGTGGTCGATCCGAGCACGAGCACGACGGCCAGGGTTCCGTATGCGCTCCCGAAAAAATGGAATGCGTAGAAACAACCGGCAGCGAGGCAGACGAGGCCCAGTATTCCGGTCACGCCGAACCCGGGGATGACGAAGAGCTCGAGAGCCACTAGAAGATATCCGGCGACGAGCAAGGCGACGACGGTGATGAGAGGATCGCTCATGCGCGATTTCCCGGTTCCGCCCTGACGACGGCTGTGCCCGAGCGCCATTGAACGATCTTCACCCGTTCGCCCGAGGCGATATAGTCGCCCTCGGAGACGGCATCGATCCTCTTGCTCGCGACTTTGATCTTCCCCGCTGGCCTCAAGTCGGTAATTGCCTCGCCCAGAGTACCCAGGGGGAAGCCTTCCTTCTCGGCCTCGTCATGCGAGCTGAATCCCGCTCGAGCGGCGAGAGACTCCCCCAGGACGAAACGGCGTGCCACGCCCGTACCGGGGAGCAAACGCACCACGAGGAATCCCAAGACCGCGGTGATCACCAGGGATGTGGAGAGGACGACGAGCGCGCGATTGACGAACCCCAGATCCCAGGAGACTCGAAAATCGAGTGCGAGCAGAGAAAGGAGGATCGAGACCAGCATGAGTGCCACTCCGCTCGCGCCGATGAGGCCGAACCCAGGGATCACCAGAAGCTCGACCAACAGCAGGAGGGCTCCGAGGGCGAACAACAGGAGCTCTTCCCAACCGGCGAGCCGGGCCACGTGGTGGCCGAAGAAGAACGTAACGAGGGAGAGAATTCCGACCGTTCCCGGAAGGCCCCACCCGGGCTGGTACAGCTCGATCATGATGCCGAGGAATCCGATGCTGAGGAGCAGGGAGGACAGAGTCGGCTCGGAGACGGCGCGGGCGATGGCCTCGGCCCAGTTGGTCTCGGTCTCCTCGACGCGGGCGCCAGAAAGACCGATGACTTCGAGGGCCTCTTCCAGGTTCCTGGCCTCGTGGTCGGCGATCTTCAAAGCGAGTGCCTCGCCGGTGCTCAGCGTCAAGACTTTACCTTTTTCGATGACGCCTTCAATCTCCACGTCGGCATCGACCATGGCTTCGGCGACGTCGCCCCGACGGCCCCTCTTCTCCGCGGTCGTGCGCATCTCGGTGCGCATGTACGAGAGCACTTTCTCGTCGGCGGCCTGTGGCTCCTGGCCAGCTCCCGCTCCAGTGATGGGCGTGGCCGCTCCGATCGAGCCTCCAGGCGCCATGACGATCACCTCGCATGCCAGCGAGATCAGCGCGCCCGCCGAGATCGCCCGCGGGTGGATGAACGCCACTGTTTTCACCGGCGCGTCGATGAGCGTGTCGCGGATCAATACGGCTCCGTCGACACGGCCCCCAAACGTGTCGATGTCCAGCAGAACGACGGCGTTGTCCGTCGCCGCGGCCGATTCCACGACGCGAGCGACGAAGGGTGCCAACCCGAGGTCGATCGTCCCCTCGATCGGGATCCGGAAAACCACTCCCGACGAGCCTGGCGAGTGCTCGCCGAGATTGTCGTCTTTGCCCGATACAGGCTGGGAAGCACCCGAGCCCGAGGCGGAGTCGCCCTGGAGCCCCGATGCCGGCGCTGCCGCATCGATGATGAGCGACGCCAGGCCCGCAACCAGGAAAGCCGTCCAAACTGACACGAAACGGGCGGTTCTCGCCGTTGTTCTCCCCACTTTCGCTCCGAAGAATAATTAAGGTTGAAGGCGCTCTTCAGGCTCGACTGCGCATAGTATACCAGCGCCGCGGGACCGACCGGTGAACGGCAGCTACCTAATAGTTAGGCTTCCTCCCACGTCGACCCCTTCTGATCGCAAATGAGACGCGGATAGCTCTGGACAGGATATATCAATTTTAGATATATTTGAATTTGATGCAGGCGATAACCCCCACGCTGCCCATGCTGCAAATTCTGATTGCCCTCGTCGACGAGGACCGTCACGGCTACGGCATCCTTCTCGAGATCGAGCGAAGAACGGGGACGCGTCTCGGAACCGGAACCCTCTATACGACGCTGCAGCGGCTTCAGGCAAAGAAGCTCATCGAGGAGACGGAGAAACGACCCGATCCGGCGGACGACGACGCACGCCGAAGGTACTACCGCTTGACGTCCACGGGTCGCGAGATGGCTGAGCGTGAAAGCACGCGGCTCGAACGCGTCGTCGAGATGGCGCGAGCCAAAGCGCTCTTGTCGTAATGCGCTTCGCCGCCCTCGTCTACCGTCTCCTTCTGCGAACGTATCCCGGGGCGTTTCGTCGTGACCACGAAGCGTCGATGCGCTCTACGTTCGAGGCGATTGCGCGCCGGGACGGCGTGATGCGGACGCTCGCACGCGAGATGATCGACGTTCCCCGCAGCGCTATCCGCCTGCGAAGCGAACGGCGCATCCGTTCTGGGAAAGGAGCGGAGATTGAGCTCTGGTTCAAGGACCTTCGGCAGGCGACCAGGGCGCTTTTTCGGGTTCCAGGTTTCACGATCGCTGCAATCGTATCGCTCGCACTCGGGATCGGCGTGAACGCTGGCGTCTTCGGACTCGTCGATGCCGCGCTGGTGAAGCCGATGCCGCTAGACGCGCCCGAGAGCGTGGTGGCCATCTATGCGACTCGGGGGGCAGACCGCTTCCCTTCGAACTTCAGCTATCCGAATTACGTCGATCTCGCCGAGGCAACCAACGTCTTCTCCGATGTCGTGGGTTTTCAAGGGGCGCCGCTCAGTCTCAACGTAGGGGGAGCCGATCCCGAGCTCGTCTGGTGCGAGATCGTCACCGACAACTACTTCTCCGGCCTTCGGGTCCCCTTCGCTCGAGGCCGCGGATTTGCTCGTGGCGACGGGCGTGCTGCGGTTCTGAGCTACGAGTTCTGGAACCGCCGCTTCGGCGCGAGCGAGAGCGCCCTCGGCTCCCAGCTTCGTCTGAACGGGAACGATTTCACCGTCGTGGGTATCGCGAGCGAAGGCTTTACCGGCGCGAAGTTCCTGGGTTTCACGCCGCAGCTCTGGGTCCCGATCCGCGCTCACGAGGTGGTCTGGCCGGGAAGCGAAGGGCGGCTCGAACGCCGCACGGGCGGCTGGCTCAATCTTCGCGCGCGACTCACGGAAGGAGCCAGCTCGGGGGAGGCGGCCGCCGCCCTCGAAGCGATCGCCTCTCGTCTCGAGGCAGAGCATCCTGACATCAATCGAGAGCTCCGGCTCCATCTCATTCCCGCCGCGCGCAAGACCGAGCCCGTCATCGAGATCGAGGTCGGGAGCGCCATTCCCATTGCCGCCCGAGTGGTCTTCGCCGTTGGAGGGATCGTGCTGCTCCTCGCCTGTGCCAACGTGGCAAGCCTGCAGCTCGCGCGTTCCGCTTCTCGGCGAAGGGAGCTGGCCGTGCGCATCTCGATGGGTGCCACCCGGAGCAGGCTCGTCCGGCAGCTTCTCCTCGAAAGCTTACTGCTGGCGGTCGCCGGTGGGAGTCTCGGCCTCGCGCTGGGAAAGTCTCTGATCGATGCCGCGATGCGCCTGAACCCGGTTCTCGATTTTTCCGTCGACCTCGGGGCCAAGGTGGATGCACGGGTGGTGATGTTCACCGCTCTCGTCTCGCTACTCGCGGGTTTCGTGGCGGGTCTCCTGCCCGCTCTCCGCGCGGCACGGCGCGACGCCTCGGAGTCCTTTCGAGACTCGGACTCGGCGCGCCGAAGAATGAGCCGACGCTGGATCGTCATCCCCCAGCTCGCGCTCTCCCTGGTCGCTCTTCTCTCGGCCGGACTCCTGGTGCGCAGCTTTCAGAACGTACGCGCGGCCAGTCCGGGCTTCGCGAAGCAAGGGTTGCTCCTCGCCTCCGTCAATCTCGATTTGCACGGTTACGGCCCGGTTCGCGGCCGACGCTTTCATCGGTTGCTTCTCCAGCGTTTGCGGAGCTTGCCCACGGTCGAAGCGGCGAGCCTCGCCTTCCCGCTTCCTCTCGATGCGTCGTCCCGTGGAGGTCGACTGTTTCCCGACACCGCACCAGGCTCGACCAAAGACGACGATGGCTTGTTGGTTTTCTCTAGCGTCGTCGGCGAGGGGTATTTCGACACGATGTCGACCGAGATCGTCGCCGGCCGAGCGTTCGACGAACGAGACCACGAGGACGCGAGGCCGGTTGCGATCGTGAACGAAACGCTGGCCAATCTGTTCTGGCCTTCGGAAAGTCCGGTCGGCCGCGGACTCCGAACGAGCCGCGAAAAGCCGCCGCTCGAGGTGATCGGTGTGGCGCGCGACGGCAAGTACATGACGCTCGGCGAGCAGCCGCGGCCGTACTTCTTTCTCCCGCTCCGACAGGAATACTCGTCGCCAATCACGATCCTCGTTCGCACGCGCGCAACGCCGCGAAGCTTCGAGGAAGGTTTGCGGCGCGAAGTGCGTGCCCTCGATCCGACGTTACCGGTGTACGGGGTGAAGACAATGGAAGAATTCCTCGGACGCTCGACCGCTGGCCCGCGAGGACTCGCGCTCGCAATCTCGCTCTTCGCCCTTCTCGCGCTCGCACTCGCCGCGGTGGGTATCTACGGCCTGATGAGCTTCTCGGTCTCCCAGAAACGACGTTACATCGGAATTCGCATGGCGCTCGGCGCCACGAGAAGGGACGTGTTCAAACTTTTTCTGAAGGAAGCGGCAAGCGTTGTCTTTCTCGGCTTGGCGATCGGCCTTCCCGCGGCATGGGCTTCCACCCGCGTCCTGTCGAGCCTGCTATTCGGCGTGAGTCCCGGAAATCCACCGGTGCTCCTATCGGTCGTGTTGCTCCTTGTCGCGGTGGCGCTCGCCGGGAGCTTGTTCCCGTCACGAAGAGCCACACAGCTCGATCCTATCTCGACTCTTCGGCACGAGTAGCAGGCGACAATCAGGAGACCCAAGGCATCCCCGGCTTACGAGAGGGCGAGATTTCACGAAGCCGTGGTTCCATAGACCGTCAGCCCGCGCGACAGCGCCGCCGTCGCCTGGCGATCGTCGTGCGTCCAGAACTCCAGCGGCTCGCCCTCGGCTTCCGCGGCCAGGATCTCCGCGGTGGCTACGTGGATCGCGTCGAGCGCGCGCACGTTTATCGCGAACGAGCTCTTCGCTCGTTCGATCACCGGGCGATCCATAGCGGCAAGGTCGAGCTTGGCGAGAAGCTCGGTCAACTCCTTGCGCTTGAGTGCCGTTTCCCGATCGCCGAGGTTTCCGAGCAGGCGTTCGCGGTCGACCGCCCGGAACGCCTCGACCTCGATGAGCTCCGAGGACGCCGCCCGGTCACCGGCGGAAAGAACAACGGTAGGTCCCGGCTCCGCGAACAAGAGCCGCAGAACCACGCTAGCGTCGATGTACTTCATGCGGATCCTCACGCACCGCGCGAAGAGACGCTTGAATGTCGATACTTCGCTCGATTTTGGTAACCGTGAGGTCGGCCCAGTCTTGTGTACCGAGCCGCAGACGACCTTCTCGTGCCAGCCGGTCGCGCCACGTGAGCTCGCCCCCCTGAAGAGGGCCAAGCTGTGCTATCGGCTCGTCTCGATCCTTCACCACGATGCGCACCCCGCGCGAGGCGAGCCTAAGGTATTTGCTCAGGTGGGCTTTGAGCTCGGTGACGTTAATGGCCTTCATGTCCTTATAATAAGACCATCATGGCCTTATTCGCAAGGTTTGGCCGCGGTGGGCTATCTCGACTCTCCGGCACGAGTAGAAAGAAACGCGACGAGTGCGGCCGCCTCGTCGTCGGTGAGCCACGGCCATCCCGCCTCGCGCTGCATACGGCGCACCGTGCGCGCCCAAAAGAGCCGGTCGGCGTCGCGTTCGATGATGCGTTCCTGATCGTGGCAACGCGCGCATTTCGTCTTCAGGAGCTCCGGGCCCGCCGAGGCGTCGCCGTTGAGGATGGCGGGCACGGCGAGCTCGTGGAGATCCCGCATCAGCGGACTCTCCACCGCAGAGCCGTACTCGCCCGCCACCCGATGGGTCTCCTGTTTTTCCTCGTCTCCGAGCGCACCGTAAGCCGCGGCGAGGAACTGATGCCCCCGGGAAAGCCGAGGGAATCGATCGAGAAGCGGCAGCAGGATGGCCAGAATCTCGCTCCATTTCTCCTCGAGCATGGCGAGTCTCGCCTTACCGAGGGCGGCGACGGGTTGGAGAGGATCCAGGCGAAGCGATCTCTCCAAGGACTCTCGTGCGTCTCCGGGGCGGGCCCACATCAAGTAGAGATCGCCCAGCTCGGCGAGGAGCTCGGCATCGTCGGGTCGCATCTCGAGTGCCCGGATGAACAGGGTTTCGCTCGCTTCGTATCGATAGCCGGTTTTCTCGAGCATCGCCCCGTAGTAGATCCACCTGAAGTCCCCGGGATCGCTGCGTCGAGCCAGCTCGTAGCACACCCGCCCCTCTTCGAGAAACCGGTAGGCGTGATACAGCATCCCCAACGAGCCGAAGGATTCGGCGGAGGGGCTCTCCCGTGCCCGCGCGTCGGCGGCGCGGAAGAGCTCTTCGGAGACCGCGTTCAGATTGGCGAACGCGGGCAGAGCAGGCAAGCTGAGGTCATCGCCGCAGCCGGCGAGCATCGTGACCGACGCGAGCACCAATACCCGCTTCAACGTTCTGACCAGCGATTGCGCCACCAGGTCACGCGGCTCAGGCGGTCGAATGGCTCGTGCGAATAGAGACCTCCGGTGACGACGTCCGTCCAACCGTCGGCGTCGAGGTCACCGTCGTCGATCACCACGAGATGAGTGGGGGCGGTTGCGATCTCGCGCTTGGTGAACCGTTGCTCACCGTCGTTCTCGAACCAGACGATCGATGCCGCGAGGGGATCGGACCAGTCGGCAAAGAGGCTCACCGCAACGACGTCGAGATCGGAATCGTGATCCACGTCGAGGGCTCGGGCGGAGAAGGCGCCGGGAAACAGACCGAGTGCGTGGTACTCGAACGTGAGCCCCCCCTGGTTCTCCAGCCACTGGACACCGTGCCAGGGACGGGGAAGAGATGGGGTGTAGTCGAACGCGTCCCCGTTCGTGTAGAGTACGTCCTGATCGCCGTCCTGATCGAGGTCCGCCAGAGAGATGCCGCTACTTCCGAAGTCTTCGTTGGTGGCCCCGTAGACGATGTGGGCGGTGAACGTCCCGGCCCCGTCGTTCTCGAATACATAAATCTGCTCCCAGGTCTGCGAGACGACAGCGGTGATGTCCAGATCCCCGTCGCCGTCCATGTCCGCCACGGGAACGTGGATGGTCCCGGGAAGGTCCAGAAGCTGCTCGCTGGAGAAGCGCCAATCGCCGAGATTCTCCATCCAGCGAATTTCACCGTCGTCATAGCCGAACTGGGCGACCGCCAGATCGATGTCGCCGTCGCCGTCGAAATCTCCCGGCTGGATGTCGGTGACCCGGGCCACGTTATCAATCAAGATCCTTTGCTCGAAGCGCTCTCCGCCGGTATTCTCGAACAGGTTGACGGCTCCGATTTTGGCATTGCTGGGGTAAATCTGACCCATCTCGGCGACGAGGAGGTCGACGTCGCCGTCCCGATCGATATCGCTTGGCGTGACATGAGCGGGGGCGAGGACGACCGAGCCTACCTGCCGCTCTTCGAACGTTCCCGGAGCCGTCTGGCGGACCCACCGGACCTGATTCAACGTCGCGTCGCAGAGCACCACGTCGAGTAGCCCATCGCCGTCCAGATCGTGGATCTCGAGGTTCGTGATCCACGGCGGGGGAGAGGAAGGTTGCTCGCCAATCGGTATCTCCTCGAGAAAGTCGATCCGTGCGCCCGAGACAGTGCCATCTGGTTGTTCCCCCCTCCGGCAGCTGGTGAGGAACAGGGACAGGGTCAAGAATGCTAGCAGGCGTGGTCGCACCATGCGGACATCCTACCCTCGCACTTGCGTCGACGGAAAGAAGCGTGCTCTACTTCGTGAAACTCCAAGGTGCTCCAGGATGCATATCGAGAGCGGTTCGATCTGGCTCGACCTCGCTCCCGAGCTCGCGGAAGAGGTTTTGAGGCTCGCCGCCGACTCCGCCTCGGAGCAAGAGCGGCGTGCCTATGTCGAGGAGAGGGAAGCGATTTCGGGCATCGAGATCGTCGACATCCGGGAAGACGCGTTCCGGAGCTTCGACGCTCGCTGGATCGATCGTTTCGGAATTCTGGAGACGATACGAACTTCGATCTCCGAGGAGATGCCAGTTGCTGGCTGTTCTCTTCAACGCGTCCGCACCCAGGAGGAGGAACGATCTTTTATCGATTCCGTTCGGGGGCAGCGGGTCCTGATGATCCATGCCATGGTCCCCACGCTGCTCTCGCGCCCGGCCCTCCGAACCCTCCTTCGTCGCGTCGAGTAGCGTAATCGGCGAGCTCGTCGGGAAGAGCGGAAGCTTCTTCAGCGCAAGACCTGAAGCTCATGACCCAGCATCGCGTCGCCATCGAAGAGGTAGCGGCCGCTGAAGCGGGTTCCCGCAACGACGAGCGGAACCCAGAGGCGGTCGTCCTCCCACATCTCGTCGAAGGGGATTTTGTCCAGGGGGACCCACAACGGTTTGGCCTCGGCGGTCTCGGTGGGTACCCCGGTGTAGCCGCTCGCTCGAAACACGTGGACATGAATCGAGTAGCCGTCGACGAACTGGAATCGGTTCTCGCCCACTCGGGTCAGAGCGCTCGGTGTAATGAGAAGCTCCTCCTCGGCCTCGCGGACGGCACCATCGATCGGCTGCTCGTAAGGCTCGAGCCTTCCTCCGGGGGCGTTGATCTTTCCCGCGCCCAGACCCCTCTTCTTCTCGATGAGAAGCATCGAGCCGTTCTGGATGACGAACACCAGCGTCGCCGGATCCTGGGCATGCCAGTTTTCCCAGTCGATATCTTGAAACCTCATGGGCTGATCGGCTCAGCTGGGAGGAGGGCAGGTCACCTCGACGCTGTTGTTGTTCTCGTCGGCCTCGGCGATGTCGTTCCGCGAATCGACGGTGACTTGGACGACGCAGTCGGGAGCGAAGCACTCCTGGGGGATTCCGACCGGGGAGAGCATGGCGATTCTCCCGCCGGCGACGCTCGGCGTTGGAACGTCCGCCGGCGCCCCCCGCGTGAACCGAATGGACGTCGTCGTGGCGTTCGCGTCACCGCCACCCTGATTGCGAACCGTCACGACCAGCAATCCTCCCGACTGACAAAACCCCGCTGCGGGAAGCGGAACGAGGTCGGGCTCGGCGTCCCCGAGAAGAGACGGGATTCCGGGAAGGTTGCTGCAGTGTGCGACTCCCCCCACCGCCAACGCGGCGAGAATCCACGTCCTCAAGGTGCTCATCGATGCGGGTATGTTACTTCACTTTTCGTGGGGAGTTGCGATGCTCGGGCGCGCGTCGGCGGCCGGCTATCTGGAAGGTCGAAGAGACGGCTCGACCGCCGCAAGTTTCTTTGACTGTTTATGCGTCTTGGTGTAATAATTATGCACACGTGAAAAGGGTCGTTGCCGACAAGATTGCCTCGGTCGCCCGGGGCTCAGAGCTGGCGCCCGAGTTGCGCCTCAGCGACGAGATCCCCTGCGAGGAGGGAGTCTTGATCGCGGCAGAAGTGCTGACGGCCAAGACTGTGTACAACACGCTCGAGCTCACGAGTGGCCGCATGGCGCCGGTGAATCGCGGTGATGTCATCGTGGGGGCGCTCGGCCACCGAGAGGCGCTCTTCGGCTACTCCGGCGAGATTCCCGAAAGCCTCGAGACCGGTGAGGTCATCCAGCTTCTCAACCTCGGGGGCGTGTTGGGCCGGTTGACCGGCGCCGACCCGGGTCGGGGCGCTCCTTTCGACTGCCGCGTTCTCGGGTGCGTGCTGAGCTTTCCGTTCCTGGGCGAGCGCGTCGGCGTTCCCGCTCGGGTGGGCTTTCGAAGACTGCAACCGGACGTTCGGCTGGAAGTCGGTGCGATCCCGGTGATCGCCGTGGCGGGCACGTGCATGGATTCCGGAAAAACCGTCGCGGCGTCGGCGATCGTGAGCCGCCTGCGCCATCGCGGCTTCCTGGTGGATGCGTTCAAGGCGACGGGCGTTTCTCTTCTCCGAGACGTTCTCTCGATGGAAGACGCCGGGGCTCGCCAGACGAGGATCTTCACCGATTATGGCGTCGTGGCGACGACCGACCGTAATGCGGCGTCTCTCGCGAAGTCGATGCTCACCGACCTGGCGAGCGACGCGCCGGATGTGATCGTGTTCGAGCTCGGCGACGGATTGATGGGCGCCTACGGCGTGCAGAGCATCTTGAAGGACGCTGACATCAAGAACGTATTGACCGCCGTCGTCCTTTCGGCCAACGATCCCGTCGCCGCGTTCGGAGGGGTCACGCTTCTTCGGGACGTGTATGGGATCGAGC
>DASPGQ010000769.1 GCA_035620555.1 Vicinamibacteria bacterium | reverse complement strand
AAACCACTCCTGGCGCTCTGCAGACGAGCCGTGAGTGAAAGACTCGGGAGAGACCCACCCCTGCGTCTGGCGCTGGATTCGGTCGTCTCCGATCGCCGCCGCCGCTTCGAGCGCTTCCGATGGATCGTCGCGGTCGAGCAGGCCACGCTCACTCGTCGAATGTCCCCATACGCCCGCAAGGCAGTCCGCCTGGAGCTCGAGCCGAACAGAGAGCTCGTTCGTATTTCCGGGACTCATCGACTGCAAACGCCTCACCTCGCTCTCGATCCCGAGAAGATTCTGAATGTGGTGTCCCATTTCGTGCGCGATGACATAGGCCTGGGCGAAATCGCCAGGCGCGCCGAAGCGGCTCCGGAGCTCTTGGAAGAACGAGAGGTCCAGATAGATCTTCCCGTCACCGGGACAGTAGAAAGGTCCCGTGGCCGCTCCAGCCATCCCGCAGGCCGACTGGACAACGTCCCGGAACAGCACCATCCTGGCTCTCTGGAATCGCTCCGCCAGGATGCGTGCCCATGTGCTTTGAAGGTCGTCGAGCACGAATGACATGAAATCGACGAGCTGCTCTTCCTCTGGGCTCGTTTGGAAGTCACCAGTCGACGTCGACATCGGCTCGTTCGATACGAAAGCGGGCCCTAGCAACGAAACAAAATCCTGCTTGAAGACGACGCTGAGAGCGATCAGAAGCAAGAGCGTCCCGCAGCCGATGGTGCCACCGCGGCTCATTCGCTGCCCGCGACGGTCTTCCAGGTCGGCGCTCCGGCCCCTACTCGTCCAACGCATGACTCACCTCGAGGCGGGTTATAGCACGCGCCCCCCCATACCGCGCAATCCGAACCGTGTCGCTTCCAATCAGAAGACCACACCGGACGTGCGTGCGGATGGGGCGAGCCGTTTGACGCAAACGGGTGATCGTTTCGCAATGGCTTTGCCGCGGTTCCTCAATTGGGTATCCTCGTTCGATGCGGAGACACGCTCTACGGAAGTTCTTCGCAGCGCCGCTCCTTATCTCCTTGACCCCCATGACCGCCTCAGAAGCGGCGCCTCTGAACCGGCCGAAGCTCGGTCTCGCGCTGGGCGGCGGAGCCGCTCGCGGAATCGCCCATATCGGCATTCTCCAATGGCTCGATGAGAATCGCGTTCCCGTGGACTTCATCGCCGGAACGAGCATGGGTGGTCTGGTCGGCGGTGCCTACGCTTCGGGGATGTCACCCGAGGATCTGCGCGGGCTCATGCGCGACGCGGACTGGGATCTCATTTTCCTTGCCGACTCGCCGTTCAAATACAAAACCTTTCGTCGCAAAGAAGACGCGCGCGAGTTCCCTTCACTTATCGAGCTCGGACTGAAGAATGGACTGAAGCTTCCAAGCGGTCTCAACGCTGGACAAGGGGTGCAGTCCATCCTCGACCGCATCGCTGCCCCTTACCCGCTTCTCGATACCTTCGACGAGCTTCCGACGCCCTATCGTGCCGTGGCCACGGATCTCGATTCGGCGGAGGTCGTCGTTCTCGATGGCGGCTCGCTCGCCGAAGCGATGCGGGCCACCATGGCCATCCCTGGGGTGTTTGCTCCGGTGACCCTGAATGGACGAATCCTTGTGGACGGTGGGACGCTCAACAACGTTCCCGCCGACGTTGCTCGCGCCATGGGCGCTCACGTCGTCGTGGCGGTGAACGTCTCATCGGCGACGGACGGCTTCGCGGCTCCAACGAACTTCTTCGACGTGCTCGGGCGTACGATGGATGCCATGATGGCGATGGGCGTCGCCAAGGCGCTCCAATCCGCGGACCTCGTCATCACCCCCGATCTGAGAGGCTTTCCCGGGACGGACTATCGCAGGAGTGAAGAGATCGTGGCTCGAGGCTACCAGGCGGCGGAGGCGGTAAAGGACCAACTCCTGCCATACGCCGTCGACGAAGAAGCCTATGCAGCTTGGAGCCGGGCGCGGCTCGCAAGGAGGCGCGATTTCGTGAGGCGCCTTGATGCGGTTCGCGTTCAGGGAGTTCCCGAGAAAGAGGGCGCGCGGATTCAGGCCCGCCTCGAACGCCGGCTCGTCTCTCCGGAGACGACGCTCGGGGAGATCGAGCACGAGATTTTGCGCCTCACCGGCACCGACCGCTACGAAACGATTCGCTATGCCGTCCGCGACGTGCAAGGAGCCGAAACGCTCGAGCTCTACGTCACCCCGAAGCAGCACGGCCCCCCCTTTCTCCTTCCCGGGCTCGAGCTTCAGAACATCGACTCCAACAGCTTTGCGATGGACTTGACAGGGCGCATCGCCTTCTACGATACCGTCGTGCCGGATTCGGAGCTCCGCGTGGACTTCGGCGTGGGGACGAGCCAGCAGGCAGGTCTCGAGCTCTACCGGCGACTCCTTGGGTCACGCGTCTTCGTCGCGCCCCGCGGCTACTGGCGTCGTCATAGCCTGAACGGATACGACGCCCAGAGCGAGCTCCGGGCCGAGTACCGAGAAAAGGAAGCTGGAGGCGGAGTCGATCTCGGCTTCGATCTCGGCTCTCGAAGCGAGCTCCGACTCGGATACGATGTTGCCGACCTGAGGACCCGGCTCCGCGTCGGTGAGCCGTCTCTCCCCGAGGCGGAGGGTCGAAACGCGTACGCTTCCGCCCGCTGGTCGTTCGACGGACAGACGAGCCCGATGATCCCGACTCGGGGAATTCTCACGCACGTCGCGTTCCGTTACTACACCGACACACCCGACACGGTGTTCCTCGGAGAGGAATTCGTCGGCCCCGAGGAGTACTCGCAGATAGAGGCCCGTTTCTCCTCGTTCCACCGGTTCCACGAACGACATCGCATCTTCTACGGCGCTTCCGCGGGCTCCTCCTTCGGGGACCACCCAGGTTACAACGAGTTCCGTCTCGGCGGTCTTCTTCGTCTCGGGGCCTTCAACAACGGCGAGATCTCCGGAGACAACTACATCGTCGGTATCGGCGGGCTCTTGTATCAGGTCCTGCGGCTCCCGGACATCATCGGGGCGAGCGGCTATATCGGCGCCTGGCTCGAGGCCGGCTCGGCGTTCGACGACTGGAGTGAGGCGTCCACTCAATGGAACGCTTCGGGCGGCTTCGTGCTCGAGACGTTTCTCGGCCCGCTTTTCGTGGGCGGAAGCGTGTCGCTGAACAACGGGGATGGACGCTTCTATGTGAACCTCGGTCCATTCGTGCGCTGAGTTGCTCGCGGTGGTGCACGTGTCGGCTCGTCACGCTGCGACGTCATTAGAAACATGAAAGATGTCTTGGCGACCGCTCGGCAGGCTGAGTGGCCCTTTTTCAACAGCCTAGTGACACCGGGAGCCATTCTGGCTACCCATCTCGGTTTGACATCGGTTTCTCAGCAAAGCTATCGTCCGAGCGAGATCCAGGCAGGAAAGGCATGCGTCTATTACCCACCGCGAAGGAGCCCGAAGTCCTTTCTCGCAATCATGTGGACGAGCTCGTGAAGCGCTTCGCCGCCATCTGCATGGAACGCAACGTCATTCTCATGTACCTTCATGGGTCCTACGCTCGGGGCGAGCCTGGCCCCCTGAGTGACCTCGATCTCGCCGTGCTTCTCGGGCGGGACAAATCCGGCGATCTGGACTTGGAGCTCGAGCTTCTCGCCGCCCTGGAGGACGCCAGCGGTCGTGAGGACCTGGATCTCGTCTTCCTCGACCGGGCAGGGCCCATCATCAAGGAACGGGTCGTCCGCCATGGTCGGGTGATCTATCAGAGGAGTAACAGGGAGAGGGTCCTTTTCGAGGCGAGTGCCATCAAAGAGTATTTGGACTTTCGTTACTTTTCCGAGCAATACAACGACGCTTTGTTCGAGACACTCAGCAAGGGACGTGTCGTTGGTTGATCGGGAAATCCTGGCGACGAGACTGAGCAAA
>DASPGQ010000768.1 GCA_035620555.1 Vicinamibacteria bacterium | reverse complement strand
CTGTACTTCACCGTTGCCGTCGCCTACGCCGCCAGCCATCAGATCGTGGGCTCGCTCCCCTTCCTCGTTCTCTTTCAAGTCGGCTTTCTCTATACCGGCGTGCTCTCCTTGCGCGAGAGCGGTCTGTTCGCGGCCAGACGCACGCCTTCGAGGCCTTCGAAGGAAGCGGCGCCGGTGACGGGAAGCTGGATGCCGAGCGCGGGAAGCTGATACACTCCCGCCGTGGTGCGTCGTGAACCGTGACCTCGTCTTCTTCGTCTCGGGTCTCACCTTCGGCGTCGTTGCCGGCTACTTCCTGTTTCACGCCGTGAGCCCGGCGGTCGAGCTCAGCGACCAGGTCGCTTCCCGGCCTCCCGAGATGTCCAGCTCTTCGATAGGGCTCGAACAGGAGCCCGAGTTCGAAGCGCTCGACGAAGAGAAGAGGGCGGAGCTCGAGGCGCGTGCCGGTGAGAATGCTCGAGATCCGGCGGTGCGGGCGGAGCTCGGAAGCCTCTTCCTGAATGCGGGCCGCTTCACCGAGGCCGTTCCCTGGCTCGAGGAGTCGCTCGCCCTCGCCCCGAACGATCTTCATGTTCGAAACCATCTCGCCGTCGCCTATCTGAACGTGGGGCGTCTGCCCGATGCCGTCGAAGTCTACGAGAAAACGCTCGCGAGCGTCCCCGGCGATCCCGCGAGCCTCCTGGGACTCGGGCGCATCAAGCTGTACCTTCAGAAGGATATTCGGGCCGGGCTGAAGCTCTGGGAGAGGCTGGTCGAGGTCGCCCCCGAGTCGGCGGAGGCGCGGAGCGTCAGAGAGGAGCTCGAAGCGCTCCAGTCCGCTCACGCGGGAAGTTGAGTCGACGACGCCGATGATCATCCGCCTCCTCTACTTCGTGCTCCTCGCGATACTCGCCCGTCTCGTGTTCCGAACCCTCGCCGACCTCCTCGGATCGCGCTCCCGCGCCCAGGTGAACGGCTCCGACGAACCGCGGCGAACGCTTCACAAGGGACGCATGGTGCGCGATCCGGTCTGCGGCTTGCACCTGCCCGAGGCGCGGGCTCTCACGGCGGTCCAGGCCGGCGAGCGGTTTCATTTCTGTTCCGAGCGGTGCCGGGCGGCCTTTCTCGATGGCGAGCGATGACGGACCGAGATCGGCTCAAAGAAGACATCTGCGAGGTGGGGAGGCGCCTCTATCGCCACGGCTACATCGCGGCGATGGAAGGAAACGTCAGCATCCGCCTCTCCGACGACGAGGTCATGAGCACTCCCGCGGGCGCGTGCAAGGGATACCTGACGCCCGACATGATCGTGACTTGCGATATGGCGGGGGTGAAGAAGACGGGCACCCTCCGGGTGTCGACGGAGATCGCGATGCACCTCACCGTATACCGCGCGCGTCCCGACGTTCGCGCGGTGGTGCATGCCCATCCGCCGAAGAGCACGGGATTCGCCGTGGCGGGCGTCCCTCTCGACCGGGCGGTCCTCGCCGAGGTCGTCGTCACCCTCGGCTGCGTCCCGCTCGCCGAATACGGCACGCCTTCGACCGAGGAGCTCGCTCGTTCCGTCGATCGCCTCGTCCGGGGCTCGGACGGCATCCTCCTGTCGAACCACGGCGCGCTTACCGTGGGCAAGGACGTTTTCGACGCCTACTTCAAGATGGAGGTCGTCGAGCACTTCGCCGAGATCTCCCTCGTCTCCCGCTTTCTCGGGCGCGAGCGTCTACTTCCGCGAAAGGAAGTCTCGCGCCTGCTCGATCTGAGGCAGAAGGTCTACGGGCTCGAGGGTCCGCCCGCGAGCGCCGGGAGCTGCCCGGTGCCGGCCGAAGCGGTCGAGGGCAGCGGAAACGGGAACGAGGAAGTCTTGCAGCTCACTCGAGGCGAGCTCGTCCAGCTGATCTCGGATGCGATCCGTGAGGTGGGCTCGTGACGAGCGTTTCGAAACGTTCAACAATCTAGGGAGGATTCATGGCCGAATCTATCGGTGAAGCATTGGGAATGATCGAGACCAAGGGTCTGGTTGCGATGATCGAGGCCTCGGACGCGATGGTCAAGGCGGCCAAGGTGACGCTCATCGGCTACGAGAAGATCGGTGCCGGCTACGTGACCGCCATCGTGCGCGGCGACGTGGCCGCGTGCAAGGCGGCGACCGACGCGGGCGCCGCGGCGGCGCGCCGCGTGGGCGAGCTCATATCGGTCCACGTCATCCCGAGACCTCACTCGAGCCTCGAAGATCGACTTCCGATCGGAAAGTCCGACTCTAAGTAGAAGTTTGCGCGGCGTCGTGAGCGCCGTGGAGGCGAGCGAGCATTGATCATCGGGCGGGTGGCCGGCACCGTCGTGGCGACGCGCAAGGACGAGAAGCTCGAGGGCTTCAAGCTTCTCATCGTCCGCACGGTCGACCCCGACGGGCGAGAGAAGGACGGTTACGTCGTGGCCGTCGACACGGTGGATGCGGGCGTCGGCGAGCTCGTGCTCGTCGTGTCGGGAAGCTCTGCCCGCATGGCCACGGGGTGCGCCGACCGCCCCGTCGACGCCGCGATCGCCGGCATCGTGGACGAGATCGACTATGCAGCTCGCTGATGTCGTCGGAACGCTCGTCGCCACGGTGAAAGACTCGGGGCTCGTCGGTCGGCGGCTTCTGGTGATCCAGCCCGTGGATCCTGCCGGCTCGCCCACCGGCGCCCCCGTGGTCGCCGTCGACGGCGTGGGGGTCGGGATCGGCGAGCGCGTCTTCTTCGTCAAGGGGCGGGAGGCCGCCTTCTTGTTCCTCCCGGATACGGTCCCCGCCGACGTCGGGATCGCCGGCAAAGTGGACGTGGTGAACACGTGATCCTGGGTGAAGTGACCGGGAGCGTCGTCGCCACCGAGAAGCACTACAAGCTCGAAGGGCGAAAGCTGCTCCTGGTGCAGCCTCTCGGCCTCGACCAGCGGGCCAAAGGCGAGCCGATTCTCGCCGTGGACGGGGTGGACGCCGGCGAAGGGGACCGGGTTCTCGTGGTTCTCGAAGGCCGTTCGGCGGCAATGGTCTCGGGACGCCCGGAAAGCCCCCTGGACGCCGCCGTGGTCGCCGTCGTGGATCACGTCGAGCTCGCGCCATGATCGACCGAGAACGCGTGCGGGCCCTGGTCCGCGAGGAGCTCCTGAGGCGCGGGTTCCATCCCGCCCTGTCCGAATTCGTGAAAGAGGAGCCGTGCCGGGAGGATCTCGACTATCCCGTCCGGCGTCCCTGCCTCATCGAGCCCGACCGCCCCTGCTACAATAGCGGCTACTGTAAGAAGCTCGGTTACTGAAGCGCCGAGAGAGGGCTTTGCGGTCCGTGGCGAGAACGATCCTCCATGTCGACATGGATGCGTTCTACACGTCCATCGAAGAGCGCGATCACCCCGAGTACCGCGGCAAGCCGGTCGTCGTGGGGGCCGACCCCAGGGCCGGCGCCGGCCGGGGCGTCGTCGCCGCCGCTTCCTACGAGGCGAGGAAGTTCGGCGTGCGCTCCGCCATGCCCATCGGCCGCGCCTACCGCGCCTGTCCGAACGGCATCTACCTCCCGAGCGACATGAAGAAGTACCAGCGCGTCTCCCGCGGCATCATGGCGTTTTTTCGGAGCTACACCGATCTCGTCGAGCCCATCTCGATCGACGAGGCTTTTCTCGACGTGAGCGTCATCTGCCTGCCGGAGAAGGGCGAGGCTCTGGCGCGCGAGATCAAGCTCGGCATCTTCGAGCGCGAGGGCCTCAAGGCCTCGATCGGCGTCGCGCCCAACAAGTTCCTCGCCAAGATCGCTTCCGATCTGAAGAAGCCCGACGGTCTCGTCGTGGTGCCCGAAGGAGGCGAGCTCGCCTTTCTCGAGGAGCTTCCCATCGAGCGACTCTGGGGCGTCGGGCCGAAGTCCGCCGAACGTCTCCACCAGATGGGCTTCTCCCGCATCAAGGACCTCTGGAACGTGACTCCGGAAACGATCGGTCCGGGAAAGCACGGAGAGCATCTGCTGAGGCTCGCGCGAGGAATCGACGACCGGCCCGTGGTGCCGCACCACGAGCCCAAGTCGATCGGCCACGAGACCACTTTCCTCGAGGATATCGACGACATGGAACGCGTCCGAAGGACGCTTCTGAAGCTCGCCGACGCCGTGGCGGCGCGCCTTCGGGAGCACGACGTGCGCGGTCAAACGGTGACGCTCAAGTTTCGCGACCATCACTTCGTCACCGAGACGCGCTCTCGAACCCTTCGTGAGGGGACCGACGACGCGGCCGAGATCTATCGAACCGTCCTCGCGCTGCTCGACCGCGTGGAGCTCGAGGGTCGGAAGGTGCGCCTCGTCGGGGTGAGCCTCTCCAACTTGAAGGACGCGGATGAGGCACGGCAGCTCTCGCTCTTCGGCGCCGAAGACCGGAAGGAACGCCTCGATCGGGCGCGGGACGCTCTCCTGGCTCGCTTCGGGAAGGGAAGTGTCACCCCCGCGTCGCTGCTCCAGGATGAATCACTATGGAACGACTGAACCAGAAGCTCGCCATCCTCGGCCTGGGAAAGATGGGAGGCCTGCTCGCTCAGGCCTTTCTCGCGCGTGGGCTCGTGACACCGGGCCAGCTCCTCGCGGCCGTCAAGCACCCCGACCGCGCCCGGAAGCTCGACTCCGAGCTTCCGTTCTCGGTGACCACCGACAATCGGGCGGCGGTGAGAGAGGCCGGCATCGTCCTCCTGGCGGTCAAGCCGCAGGCGATGGAAGACGTGGTGTCGGAGGTCGCGCCGTTTCTCACCCGGGACAAGCTCGTGGTCTCGATCCTCGCGTCGGTACCGACGTCCAGTCTCGAGCGCCAGCTCGCGGCGGACGTCCCCGTCGTGCGCGCGATGCCGAACACGCCGTGCTCCGTGGGCGAAGGGATGACCGTATTGTGCCGGGGGAGGAGCGCCGACGAGGGCGATCTCGCCCTGGCGGCGAAGCTCTTCGACACCGTGGGCCGCACGCTGGTGATGGACGAAAAGCACATGGATGCCGTGACCGGGCTTTCCGCGAGCGGACCGGCCTACATCTACGTCATCCTCGAGTCTCTCGCCGAGGCGGGCGTGAAGCTCGGCCTGCCGCGCGACGTGGCCACCCTGCTCGCGGCGCAGACGACTCTCGGCGCCGCCAAACAGGTTCTCGAGTCGGGAGCTCATCCCGCGCTGTTGAAGGATGAGGTGACGACCCCCGCCGGTTGCACCATCGACGGTCTTCTCGAGCTCGAGGAGGGAAAGCTTCGCGTGACACTCATCAAAGCCGTCGTCAAGGCGGGCGAGAGAGCGCGAGATCTCTACAAGGGCTCGGAGGACTCGATCAACGCAATGGCGCCGAGACGGGGAGACGCAAAGGGCGAGTTATAAAGGGGATCAGCTTTGATCGGTGCAAATGCCTATAATCACGTTAGGAGGAGCGCAAGTGGGACTCGAGATTGGGGTCGAAACGGTACCCATTCGAATGGATGCCGACGGTGTTGCGCGTGTCGGCACGACGAGGGTGACGCTGGACACCGTCATCACGGCCTTCAAGGAAGGTGGAACCGCGGAAGAAATCGTGAGTGAATACCCCACGCTCCAGCTCGCCGACGTCTATTCCGTAATTGCTTACTATCTTCGTAGACCGGATGAGGTCGAGAAGTACCTTCAGCAACGGCTCGATCTCGCGAAACAGGTCCGAGATCGGAACGAATCGCGTTTCGACCCCACAGGAATTCGCGATCGGCTCTTGGCCCGACGCCCCAAGACAGGCTAGACAGGCCAATCGGTGCTCCGGTTCGCCGCGGACGAAAACCTCAGCCGCAAGATCGTTCGAGGGCGAAATACCTGTGGTTTCAGGTTGCTGCACTGATGCCGAGCAAAGGAAGCGCTCACCGAACTGAAAAAAGACGAGATGTGACCGGTGCGCCCTGGCGCCTTTGAGTCTCTGCGTTTTTTCTGGACTACGGGTTTTCGGGCTCCGGCTCGGTCTCGGCCTTCGGCGTCAGCGGAACAAGCGCCTCGATCTCCTGCCAGGTCGCGAGAGGCAGCTTCAGGAGGACGTCGTCGCCCTCGCGGCGGGCGTAGACCGCGTCTTCTCCTGGCTCGCCGAGCTCGGTCGTCTCCTCCCGCTCGGGATCCCCGGAGACGACCGCGATCGTGACCTTCGGTGCGAACGCCACGCCCTCCGCGATCTCGGTGGCGCTCGTACTGTTCAGCTTGTAGAGGAGGTCTTCCACGACCGACCGATCGAGATCGCGCGTTTGGGGTGCGGTCTCCCGCCAGACGGCCTCCTCTCCCGAGCCGTCCTTTTCGATCGTTCGCTCCCCGATGCGAAACCGGTGGACCTGAAACGTCGAGTAGTGGAAGAGCTTCTTCGAAACGTACTCGCTCGCTTCCTTCGCGAGATCGTCCACCAGGGCCCCGTCGACGAGGAAGCGATCGGCGCGAGAGGGCGATCGCGCCAGATAGTCGATGTCCCTCTTCTCACCGATCTCGAGGACGAGCGGTTCTTCCTCTCCCGCGAGCTCGAGCCGGACGGTGAAGTCGGGCCGGTCGAAATCGCCATCGGTCACGATCTCCTGCATCTCCGCGCTCTGGATCTGTGACGCGATCCCGCTCGCCTCGTAGGCCTCGGCGCGAGCGTGAAAGGGCTCCTCGAGGCGCCAGTCGCCGTCGACTCGAGCGAAGACGAGCCGGCCCGCGGGGCGGTCGATCGCGATCCGCGTCGCTTCGGCGTCCTCGGACAGGTCGAAGAGGCTCTTGTCTCTGAGGTCCCAGGCGGTCTTCTCGAAGCCGAGCGACGAGTGCGAAGCGACGACGAGGATGTCCTCGTCGCCCTGGCGGCGGGCGTATCGGTTGCCGCTCGTCGGGGTGTCGGAGCCGAAGGCGAGACCCTGCTCTTCGCCCGCTTCGGTCCGGAACGAGAACGTCACCGACGGCTCGACGAGCCCGAAGGCGCCGAGGTCGACCTCGGAGGCTTTCGCGACCGCGCGCTCGAAGCTCATCGTGGCGGCGCTCCGGAGCAGGTTATCGATCTCGTCGGGATCGGCATCGGCCTCGATCGGCGCCACGATCCGCCAGCCATCGTCGTTCTTTTCGACCGTCACCTCGGGCTCGCCGCGTTCCCGGATATCGACCCGGACGATGGAATCCTGCTCGACGTCGAACACCGGCTCGCCGTCGGACTCGGGAGCGGGCTCGCGCTCGAAGAAATAAATGTAGCCGCCGAGCAGGAGGAGCACGGCCAGGGCGGCGACGGTCGAGCGTTTCAACCTATCGCCTCCCCCACCACACGGAAATGCCCGTCACCAGCACGATTCCGGGCACGACGAGCAACGAGAGAAAGAAGACGTTTCCTCGCTGCTGGGCCGAAAGAAAGATGCGGCGGTCTTCGGGCTCGCGAGGGCGGATGGACATGAGGTCCTCGTCCTGGGCGGCCCAGTTAACCATGTTGAGAAAGAGATCCGCGTTCAGGATCGGGGCCTGGGCCAGCTCGTTGGCGATGAAGTCCGAATCTCCTACGACGACGACCCGGGCCTCGGTCGCGTCCTCACCGTCCCCCCCGCCCTCGCCGACGAGCGTCAGCGCGAGAGCGAGGCTCAAGGGACCACGCTTCTGATCGGGGGCCGGACCCTGCCGCTCGACAAGCTCCTCGATGCGGGTCTCCGCCCAGCTCTCCTCGTCGGCCGTGGTGAAGAGCTCGGTCGCGGAAACGCCCTCGGGCAGCTCCTCGGGCCGGGATACCGAACGGACGAGGGGGAAGATGCTCCGCACGTTGCGGAAGCTCTCCACGATGGGGTGACGGCCGTAGTCGCTGACGACGGGATAAGCGGCTGGATTGCTGAAGCGGTCGATCACCACATCGTCTCCGAGATCGGCACCCAGCTCCCTCAGGAAATTCACCAGGGCGTCGGTCTCGCCCTGGCTCGACGGATCGACGAGAAATACCGCCTTGCCCCCGCCGCGAATGTAGGCGTCCAGCGCTTCGATCTCCTCGGAGGAGAAATCCGTTCGCGGCCCGGCGACGACGACGAGATCGGCGTCCGCCGGAACCGAGAGCCGCTCGTCCACGCTCGAGCGCGCCAGAACGAGCGTTTCCGTGTCGTAGAGCGAGTCCTTTAGCTTGGCGTTCATGATCGAAAGCCCGCTCTGGGGCTCGCCGTCGTCGATCGGTTTTTCTCCATGGCCGCCCACGAAGTAGATCTTCTTGCGCTCCTCCTTGAGCGCCCGGAGGATGGCGTTCGTGATCTCGGGCTCGGTCGCGGCGGTGGCGCGCTCGGTCTTCTCGCCGACCTCGACCACCACGGTTCCCAGGGTGATGCCCGGCTCCGTCGGACTCTGGAACTCCAGGGCTCGCTCGGGTTGCGCCTCGGGGTCGACGACCTCGGTCGACACGCGCGAGCCCTGGTTGTCGTAGAGATCCAGCAGATCGCGCGCCGCCACCGCTCGGGCGGGAATGTCGAGGAGAACGATTCTCACGTCGCGGTCGAGCTCGTCGAGGATCTGTATCGACTGTTCGGACAAGGTATGTTGCTTGGCCGCCGTCAGGTCCCACTGCTTGGCGTGATTGTTGGAGATGAAGTTCACCGCGGCGAGAATGCCCACGACGATGGCGACGAGGAGGCCCGAGTTCGCTCCCTCTCTCGCCGCACGTCGGCCCCAGAACGTCGAGATCTCTCGCCAGTGATTCACGACGTAGAAGGCGATCGCCAGGAGCCCGGCCGAAAGGCACGTCGCCCAGTACACCTCGCGAGGCCGCTGGGTGACGAACAGGATGACTCCGGCGACAAGCGCCCCCGCGCCGAGGGCGCCGGCGTAAACGGACACTCGCTTCATGTCAACCCCTCCAGCGGAGCGACTCGATCGACTGACGGGTCAGAAACAAACCGAGCGCGATGAACGAAAGGTAATAGACGACGTCGCGGGTATCCAGGACACCCTTGGCGAACGCCTCGATGTGTTTGGTCACCGAGAGGTAGGTGACGAGTCCCGAGAGCGAGCCCGCCCAGCTCTCCGCATACTCGATCAGCCACAGGAAGAGAAACGTTCCGAACGACAGAAATCCGGCGATGACCTGGTTGCGGGTGAGACTGCTGAACAAAAGCCCCACGGAGATGAACGAGCAGCCGAGAAGGAGCATTCCCAGATAACCGGCGACGAGCGGCCGCCACTCCGGATCCCCGAAAAAGAACAGGATGCCGATGTGGACGAGCGTCAAGCCGAGCATCGACGCGTAGAGCGTCGCCGCTCCGAGAAACTTTCCCAGAATGAGCGTCCCGTCGGTGACGGGCGAGGTCAAAAGCAGCTCGATGGTCCCCGAGCGGATCTCCTCGGAGAAGCTGCGCATGGTGACGAGGGGCAGGAGAAACAGAACGAGGATGCAGGTCGTGTGGAAGAGCCAGCGGATCAGGTCCTCATTGAGGTTCATCACTTCGGGCCCGCCGAAGCCCCCCCGGCCCATCCCGCGCTCGATGAAGAGGTACAGATAGTCGTAGAAGAAGTAGCCGTAGAGGAAGATGAAGAAGGCGAGGACGACATAGGCGATGGGAGAGGCGAAGTACGCCTGGACCTCGCGCCTCCAGACGGCCCATAGCGTGGCCATCACGCCGCCTCCTCGGACGAGATGGCGCGGAGGTAGACTTCCTCGAGCGTCATGCCCCGCTGGGTGAGCTCCAAGAGCCCGAAGCCGCCTCGCACCACCTGCTCCGAGATCGCGCGCCGGACGTCCTGGCCCTCGGCCACTTCGACGCGGAAGGCGAATCGACCTTCCCCTCGGGGCTCGGAGCTCACCGACGTCACGTTCGGAACGCTGGCGATCGCCTTCGTGACCTCTTCCTCCGGCCCCTCGACGGTAACGTCGAGTCGCTCGCCTGAGAGAAACTGCTCGGTGAGGCTCTTGGGGGTGCCCTGCGCGACGACCCGGCCCTGATTGATGATGACCACGCGCTCGCAGGTCACCGAGACCTCGGGAAGAATGTGGGTCGAGAGGATGACGGTGTGATCGCCCGCGAGCGTTCGAATGAGCGCCCGCGTCTCGTTGATCTGCTTCGGGTCCAGCCCCGCGGTCGGCTCGTCGAGAACCAGCACCTCCGGCTCGTGGACCAGCGCCTGGGCGAGACCGACGCGCTGCCGGTAGCCCCGGGAAAGCCTCGCGAGAAGCTTCGTCCGGACGTCGCCGAGCGAGCACCTTTCGATCACGTCGTCGATCCGTGCCTTGCGCGAGCCCTTCGACACGCCTTTGATCCGGGCGACGAAATCGAGATAGTCGACGACGCTCATCTCCGGGTAGAGGGGCGGATTCTCGGGTAGGTAACCGGTCTTTCGCTTGGCGGCGAGAGGCTCCTCGAGGATGTCGTGGCCCGCGATACAGGCGGTTCCCGCGGTCGGTGGGAGGAATCCGGTGAGGATGCGCATCGTGGTCGTCTTGCCCGCGCCGTTCGGGCCGAGAAAGCCGAGGATCTCGCCCTTCTGGACGGCAAAGCTCAGGTCACTCACGGCGGTCAGCCCGCCGAATCTCTTCGTCACGTTTTCCACTTCGATCACTGCGAAACTCCTCTCCGAGCCCTGCAGTATAATCACTCTCACCATGAGGGGGATCCGCGGCGTCGGACTTCTCGCTCTGGTCTTCGCCGCTTGCGAGGATCCGCGAAGCGAGGCCCGCGCCGAAGGGCTGGTCGTCGAGGACGTCGCCGCCTACTGGGCCGTTCGCGGGCAGGATGCCGAGAAGAACCACTATATCCACCCGGTGATCCGCTTCCAGATCCGCAACCAGGGCTCGGAGGAAGTCGGCTATGTGCAGGCCATGGCGGTGTTCAAACGGGAGACCTTTCCCGACGAGCCATGGGGGAACGCCTTCATCTACTCGATCTCCGAAACACCCATTCCCCCCGGCGGGACGTCGGATGTCCTTACTCTTCGATGCGACACGAACTTCGTCTCCAAGGATACTCCGGAGCAGATGTTCGACAACGAGAAGTGGGAGAGGGTGTGGGTCGAGGTGTTCCTGCGCGCCGGACCGTCGAGCTGGAAGCCGGCGTTGACCGAAGACATCCCGAAGCGAATCGGCGCCCCCGGTCTAGACAAGTTCATCTCTCATTAGTGCATCAACGCCGTGGCGGGACCTGTAGTCGATCGGCCGCCACGGCTCGGCCTTCCCGGCGCTTCGCGCCGATCTCGCCCGCCTACGCCCTTCGGGCTCCGGCGCGGTTCCGACGAAGCCTTGGCGAAGTCGAACGGCAGATGTCTTGGCCACCGCTCGGCAGGTTGCCTCGTATTCTCTTAATCAGGCTGCTAGACAAAGAGCTTACCGACCGATTGTCAAGTGCATCACACTTGTGCTATAACCCCTGTTCTGTCCTGGCGTAGTCTTGGGGAATCACAGTAGCGGAGAACGTGCGTCTTTGGCTGTGTTTCGCCCGTTCCGTCGGTCGGAATGCGCCGCAAATGATTGCGCGCCCTTAATCAGGAGTAGGTAACCAGTTGAAGGAAAGTGGGGAGATGAAGGTTGGGGAGCGGATTCGTGACGTTCGCAAGTCCAAGCGAATCAGGCAGAAGGTCCTGGCTCGTATGGTCGGGATTTCTCCCGGCGCCTTGACGAATTTCGAGAAAGGGCGGAGGCGTATCTCGCTCGACTGGCTTCAGCGAATTGCCGAGGCCCTCGACACGCCGATGTCGTACTTTCTGCCCGACGAAAAGGACCGAGGTCGGGGCACGCCCGGCGATCCGAGGGAGCGCCGGCTGCTCACGTCCTGGCGAAATCTCAAGAGTCAGCCGCTCCGAGATGATTTCCTGAGACTTCTGGAAGATCTCGGTCGGACGAAGGGGCTTCGCCGGCCCCGAGCGAAGTCCTAGTCCTTTTTCGGGCGGCGAACACCACAGGACCGCTTGACGTGTCCGTGTTGCTGTGCTATTGGTAACCATATGGTTACCAATAAGCCCGACCCCGAGGCTGACCTCGATCGCATCTTCGGCGCCCTCGCCGATCCGACCCGGCGGGCGATCCTGGCCCGGCTCGCGCGAGGGGAGGCGATGGTCGGGGAGCTCGCCGAGCCGTTCGACATCTCCCGCCCGGCTATCTCCAAACATCTTCGGGTCCTGGAGCGCGCCCGGCTGGTCCGTCGCACACCGGAGGGACGCATGAGCCGCTGCGAGATTGACGCCAGCCGCATGCGCGGCGCGGCGGAATGGGTGGAACGTTACCGCGGTCTCTGGGAGGCCCAGCTCGATTCCCTCCAGCGCTACGTCGAGAAATCATCCCGAGACAAAGAAAAAGACAAAGAAATAGACAAGGAGAAGAAGTCATGACTGTCGAAACCGAGTCGTCCCTTCGCGTTTCTCGAGTGATCGAAGCCGATCCCGAGACCGTGTTCCGAGCCTGGACCGTACCCTCGGAGCTGCGCCAATGGTCGTGCCCCGAGGGAGCGAGCGTCGAGGATGCCGAAGTCGACCTGCGCGTGGGAGGCAGATATCGGATTCGCATGAGGGGATCCGAAGGCCGAATCCATACGGCGGTCGGCGTCTATCGGAACATCGAGCGTCCTCGGAAGCTCGTCTACACCTGGGATTGGGTGGAAGACGATCACCGGGTCGGTGAAACCCTGGTCACGGTCGAGTTTCTCGATCGCGGTGAATCGACCGAGGTCGTGATCACGCACGAGCGTTTTCCCACGGCCGAGGCAAAGAGGGCACACGAGGACGGATGGAAGAGCTGCTTGAACCGTCTGGAAAGACGCTTCGAGGAAAGGTGAGGTGGGATCATGAAAGTCACGATTGGCCTGATGTTTTTGGCGTTCGTTTCTGCCCCGGCTCTCGCGCAGGACTGGGAGGTTACGATGACCTCCATCGACGAGTACCTCATCGACGAGAGCTTCGAGGTCGCGCTGGCCCGAAGCGCGGCGCCGGCACACATTTCCGAGAAGGCCGACGTCTTTGTTCTTCGGCGCGACGGTTATCATCAGGTCGCCGCGGGCACCAACGGCTTTACCTGCCTCGTCGAGCGGTCCTGGAGCAGTCCGGTGGGACCGCACCGAGATTTCTTCAACCCGAAGCTTCGAGCGCCCATCTGCTACAACGAGGAAGCCGCTCGTACGATCCTCGGTGACTACCTTCGGCGCACTGAACTAGCGATGGGGGGAAGCACCATCGGCGAGATCCGGGAGACCATCGAGCGCGAGATCGGAACCGGCAAGCTCCCTCAGCCCCGAGGCGTTGCGATGTCCTACATGCTCTCGGACGGGCAGCTCCTCGGAACCGAGACGGGTCGCTTCAAGCCGCATCTCATGTTCTACATCCCCTACGCGACGAGCGCGGAGGTCGGCTCACCTCCGCCGGGATGCGAGCACGTCTGCTTGTTCGAGCATGCTGGGGGGCCTTTCGCCGCCCTCATCGTTCCCATGCCGAGCTTCAACGAGGTCTCGAGCCCGGAGCCCGAAACGCGCGGCGAATCGTCTGATGCTGGCTACGCGGTGATCTCTTCGGTCAAGGCCACGAAGTGATCGAGGTAGCGCTGCAGCTTCTGCTTGTCTTCTTCAGCGACCGTATCGAACGCGAGGCCCGCACCGATGGATCTCCCGTTTTCGTCCTTCTGATTCCAGACGGCGGTCGCCTCGATGTGGCATTCGCCCAGCCCCCAGGGGAGGACGATTTCGAGCGCCGCGTTCTCTTCGGGCGCCGGAGGATCGAAAAGAACGAGGAAGGCGCCTCCGAGGCTGATGTTCAGGACGTAGGCTTCCCGCCGTTCCCCGTCCTGCTCGACGCCGACGCGAAGCACGGTGGGCGCGATCCGGGGAAACGTGCGCTTATCTACCAAAGCCAGTCTCGTCATCTTGACTTCTCCTGGAGAGTTTTCCATCGACGGGCTACCTAGCAAGATCCACGCCACGAGAAGCGGGCCCGTAAGCCGCTGTGGGCAAAGCGGTGGGGGGACGGCGGGCTCGCTCGAGTGTGGTCTTCCCGCTACACGCGGTCGTGGGGATCGAAGAGCTTTCGGTGCTCGTCGAGAGCGAAACGGTCCGTCATCCCGGCGATGTAGTCGCAGACGACGCGCTCGAGCCCTTCCTCGTCGACGCGGGCCAGGACATGAGGTGGAAGCTGCCGGGGATTGCCCGCGTAGGCCTGGAAGAGATCGCCGACCACCCGTTTGGCTTTTTCCGCCATGCGGACCACGCGGAAATGACGGTAGAGGTTCGCGAACAGGAACTGCTTCAGCAGGGCCTTTTGGGTCGCGACCGGAGGCGTGAACTGCACCAGGCGCTCGGATTGATGGCGTACGTCGTCGATACTCTCGATCCGCTCCGAGTGGAGTCGCCGTTCGACCTCGCCCAGGAGATCGGTGGTGAGATGGTTGATGATGCCCCGGATGGCGGCCCGGATCCGGATCTTGCGCGGCACGCCGGGAAACCGCTCCCCCGCCTCGTCGAAGTGCTCGCGCCATAGCTCGACGGCCCGAAGAGCTTCGAGGTCGAGGAGGCGGGACGTCAAGCCGTCCTCGAGATCGTGGTTCGCGTAGGCGATCTCATCGGCCTCGTCGACGAGCTGCGCCTCGAGAGTCGGCATGAGCCCGTCCTTGAACTCCTCTGGCCCGCGCTCGAGATGGCGCGGTGAGTGCTTCAAGATGCCTTCGCGCACCTCGAAGGAGAGGTTCAAGCCGTCGAACCCGGGATAGCGCCTCTCGAGGCGGTCGACGATGCGAAGCGACTGCAGGTTGTGCTCGAACCCTCCGTGCCCCTTCATGAGCGCGTTCATCGCGTCCTCGCCCGCGTGGCCGAAAGGTGTGTGGCCGAGGTCGTGTGCGAGCGTGACGCTCTCGGTGAGGTCCTCGTTCAGGCGCAGATAGCGCGCCATGGTCCGGGCGATCTGCGCCGCCTCGAGCGAATGAGTCAGCCGGGTGCGGTAGTGATCGCCCTCGTGATTCACGAAGACCTGGGTCTTGTACTCGAGCCTCCTGAAGGCGGTGCAGTGAATGATGCGATCGCGGTCGCGCTGAAAGGCCGTGCGAAAGGCGTGCTCGGGCTCGGGATGCTCCCGTCCCTTCGAGCTCGCGCTCGAGGCCGCGTACGGAGCGAGCCGGGAGGCTTCGAGCTCCTCGAAGACGCGGCGGTCGGGCATGGCTTTCTTCTACCACTATAGTCCCTGACGGCGATCCGAAAATAAAGAAGGCCAGGCCCCCTTTCGGGGGCCCGGCCCTTACTGCCTACGATAGGAGGGAGCTCGGACTTCCGAACCGGGCCCTTTCCCGATCCGGAAGCATCCGGTTGTAGACGATTCGGGAGAGAGCAAGCGCTGTGCCAGACGGTGTTATTCGCAAGATGCTCATTCAAAAACACTTGCCGTCGAGCGCCGACCCCGCGTTGTAAACATTCTTTGCGCCCCCTCTAAGGAATTTTTCCAACGGTCGCCCATTCGACCTGCGGCCTTTTGACCACGCCAGGTGCGGAGCCGCGCCGATCGACGGAACTGATTGGAAAATAAGCATGTTGCGCCCGATCTGCACCGAGACCGAGCTCTGACAAACCCAGGAAACCCTCGATTCCTCCATGGAAAGCCCCACACTCCGGAGAGCCCCAGCAGAGCTAACTTATTGACAACGAGATATTTACCTCTCTCACCCCTGTGGAACATCGATTGCTATTCCACCTCCTCGGAGGGGTAGAAATGAAACGGGTTCAAACATCTGACGAGCGCGGATTCACGTTGATCGAAGTGCTGGTCGCGCTCGCGGTCACTCTGATCGTCATGGCCTCGGTCATGTTGCTCCTGCAGAAAGGGCAGAGGAGCTTCCGGCGGGAGCCCCAGGTCACCGACATGACCGCGGCGGCTCGAACGGGCGTCGACCGGATCAGCCAGGACCTGACGATCGCCGGTTACGAGACGCCGCCGAATACGGCGATCATGTGGTTCAACGGCACCGCGGGCCCGCCCGATCGTCCCGATGAGATCACGATCGTCTATTCGGATCCCGAGGTCCCCTGGTGCCGGCCGAAAGCCTGCGTCTCCGCCGGTAGCGGCAAAGGCGGCAAGGGCGGCGGCGGTGGTCCCTGTAACACGATCGCGATGTCGTCCGTCGTCAACGTCGATCCCTACAGCTTCCAGTTCCAGCCGAACGACTACGAGGACGTGTACCAGGACGGGCAAATCCTGATGGCCCTCCAGGGCCCGAACGGAGACCCGGCTTGCGACAACCTCGCGCCAGGCATCTATCCCTTCGAGCTCACCCAAGATCCCAAGTGCACCGGGGCGGGCGGCGCCGCTAGCGGTCCCGCAGACTGCGCGACGCTGAACTTGAATCACAACCCTGGCGCCGCGGTGACCACCATCAACCAACCCGGGGGATTTCAGAACGACGTCAGCGTGAACTGCGCCGTCATCGGCTGGTTCCACGTGGTTCAGTACCGGATCAACCCCCAGCCGCCGACTCCCAATCCGATGCTCGAGCGGCGGGACATCGTGCTCGGAGAGCCTTGGACCCCGGTCTCGAACAACATCGAAAACCTCCAGGTGCAGTACGCTCAGGGCCAGAACCCCACGTTCTTCGACGTGCCTCCGGTCATCCCCATCGGGGGCGACCCGAATACCTGGATCACGCAGGTCCGCTTCACCGTGAGCGGCCGGACCGAGAGCACGAACCTCGAGGGCGGATCGCAAGGCGTATTCGCCGCCGATGACACGCACGTGAGGCGGAGCTTCACGACGACGATGAGCCTGAGAAATCAGCTGGGCCAGGCCGCCGAGAAGAACCTGTTCTGGAACTGATTCTCGGTTAGAGCGCAGGCGAGCTAAACCCAAGGCGCTCGGCGAGAGACGCCATCGAGGAGATGAGCGTCCCTCCCCGAGCGCTTTTTTTTGCGATGGGTCCTTACCGGATTACCCGACGCGTTTCGCGTGCGCGGCGGGGTGGTATCGTTTGAAGCGCGACGCGAACTCCTGTGACGAGACCGGCGGGCCGAAGAAATATCCCTGGGCGCGGTCGCAGCCGAGCTCCTTGACCCGGGCGAGCTGCCCCTCGCGCTCGATGCCCTCCACCGTGACCGAGAGCCCCAGGCTCTTGGCCATGGCGACGACGGCGGCGAGTATCGCCGTGTTGTCGGTCTTGCGCAGGAAGATCTGATCGATCTTCAGGGTGTCGACCGGAAGCCGCTGAAGGTAGCTGAGAGACGAGTACCCGGTTCCGAAATCGTCGACGCTGATCCGGACGCCCAGCCTTCTGATCTCTTCGAGGGTCTTGCCGGTCGCTTCCAGATCTTCGATGATGAGCGTCTCGGTGATCTCGAGCTCGAGGAAGCGGGGCGCAAGGTGAGCCTCATCGAGGGCGGCTCGGATCTCCTCGACCAGGCCCGGCTCGAGAAGCTGTCTCGCCGACAGGTTCACCGCCACCGACAGCTGCCCTTCGCCGTCTTTTTTCCAGCTCGCGAGATCGCTGCAGGCGGTTCGGAGTATCCAGGGTCGCAGCTGTCGCGTGACCCGGGTCAGCTCGGCGAGGTCCAGGAAATCCTTGGGGAAGAGGAGCCCTTTCACGGGGTGCTGCCAGCGAATGAGCGCTTCACATCCGGAGACGTGGTTGCTCGAAAGCTCCACGATCGGCTGGTAGTGGAGGACGAACTGATTCTGCTCCACCGCGGCGCGCAGGCTGTTCTCGATCTCGAGCCGCTCTCGCGTGCGGGCGTTCATCTCGGGGGCAAAGAGCTCGCAGGCGTCGCCGCCGCGCTCCTTGGCGCGATGCATCGCGATCTGGGCGCTCTTCATGAGCGTCGTCTCGTCCTCCCCATCCTCGCTGAAAATGCTGATTCCGATGCTCCCGGTGACGTAGGCCTCGTGGCCGCCGATGACGAAGGGCGCTCTCAGTGACTCCAGATGAGCGGTGGCGACTTTGACGGCGTCTTCCACCCGGCGGATGGCCTGGACGGCGAAGGCGAACTCGTCGCCGCCCATGCGAGCCAGCGTATCCTCTCGGCGCACGTTCGCCTCCAGCCGACGGGCGACCGCTTGCAGAAGCGCGTCGCCGAAGGGATATCCCAGCGAGGCGTTCACGGCGGTGAGCCGGTCCAGGTCGAGATAGAGCACCGCCGCCTTGAGCCCGTCGCGTTTCGACCGCGGCAAGATGCGCGCGAGGCGATCGAGGAACAGGACGCGATTGGGAAGCCCGGTCAGCGTGTCATGGAAGCGCTGATGTTCCATCTCTGCCGTCACTCGGGCCTTGTCCGACTGCAGCCGGCGGTTGTCGTCGAGCAGCAACTTTTCGTGCGCCGCCGCGAGGACGGCGAGAATGCAGGCGAGAAGGAACGCGCAGGTTTCCCGCTCCGGCCGAAACAAGGCGTCCAGGAGCCCGGCCGAGTAGAGACCGACGTGGAGTATGGGAGCCGACATCGCGTAGACGACGAGCGGACCGCCGCGGATCGCCCGCACGAAATCTCTGGCCTCTCCCGCCCGCGAATCGTCCTCGCGCTCGATGGTCGCGCGGGTGCGGCCGATGGAGGCGGCGAGGAGGAGGGGGCCGAAGGGGAGCAGCCACGCCAGGTCGAGCGAGGTTCCCGCGCTCACGAAGGGGATGACCTCCGCGAGCATGAGCATCTCGGTCGTGTCGGTGGCGAGCCACAGAGCCGCTGCCGCGAGGAGCGACGCGTAGATCGCCTTCCATCGAGGGGAAGCGCACGCGGCGACGAGGACCGACAATCGCAAGGCCACATAAGCATCGAGCGCGACGTAGAACGACGTCGACGGCACGTAGCTCTCGTAGACGCGTGCGTTCGCGAGTCCAGGGATCAATGCGAAGTAGACGAAGAGCCCGAACGTGAACAGGGTCGCGCCCGCCCGCTCGAGACTGATCAGCAGAGGTTGTGCGCTCGAAGCCGGCTCGCGATGAGGCTTTAGCTCGAGCGAGAGAACGATGAACAGGTACCAGGCGACATAGATGGCGTCTTTCACGAACGCGAACCAGAGCTCCTGGTGCAGGTCGGCGGGAGGAAGCAGGTTCAGCAGTTTTGCCGTCAGCCACAGCCCGAGGACCACGGTCCAGAGCTTCCAGAAATGCCCTTCCACCGAACCGGAACGGCGGACCGTCGTGCCGACCGCCGCGAGCGTGAGCACGATGAGCGGAATCTCGAGATAGAGATCGCCGTACCGGTACTGCCGGTCAGCGGAGAACAGAGGGACCCAGTAGGGGACGGTCAGGAGGGCAGCGATGAGCGCGCCCCATCGAAGGAACCGATCTTCCTTCAGCGAGACCAGGATCTTCCGGGAGATTGAAGACACCTCGACCTCCAAGCTGCAAAATCGATGCCGTCAGTAGCCATGAAGTTCGTGAAAACAAGTGAGTTGTCTTGACAGGCTTGGCCGATCCGGCGGCGAGAGCGATCGATCCGCGGGGGTTAATCCCAACAGGCCTCGTTGAATTGTGAAACGAATCCGACCGTTCCGGGAAAACTTCTGTTCCGGAATGAGGAGGACTCGGTTACACTATTTACGGGGACCCCAACTCGCCAATTAATCTGTCTTAGAGTAATACGGGCGCCGGGTGCAGACGCGTTCTCGTCACACCCGATGACGGGCGCGAGGGGGGAGCATGGGAGTCATAGTCGTATGGAACGGCAGAGGTGCGTTGAATCGTTGGCCCGAGACGGACAAGGTCGTGCCGGGGCAATTCCTGGGGGACGAGACGGAATACGTCGATCGATCGTCGCTGCCCAAACATTGTGTCAATTGCTCCGAGAAGTGGGGCACGGTCCAGATCGGAAGCTGCAGCTCGGATCTCGCCATCAACAATCGGCGGCGTGACGACCTGCTCTGCCCGAAATGCGTTGGCCAGGGCTTCACGGTGAAGCCTTACAAGACGGGACAGTCCTACCGAATCATTCCGCCGGCCACGACCAAGGCCTGCACCCGGTGCAAGACGAAGAAGCCCTTCCAGGATTTCTTCAAGAATCCCAAGGGGAGTTTCGGCCTCCAGTCATGGTGCAAGGCCTGCCAGCGGTCGTACAACGCGACCTATTGCCGGACGTCGAGAGCCAGAAGAAAGGCGAGCTGAGCTCACCGCTCCGTGGGAGCGTAGTAGCCCAGCTTGGTGCGAATGAGATAGCTCGGGTAATCGGTCTGCACCACGACGCGTCTCCAGGAGCCGTCGCGCTTGGGGTTTTTCGAGATGTAGCCGATGTTGTACTGGCTCTTCAGCTCGGTGGCGATCCGCGCGTAGACGGAATCGAGCTCGGCGATTTCTTCGGGGAAGAACCACTGGCCGCCGGTCTCTTCGGCGAGCTTCTTCAAGACGTGCTCCGCCTCGGAGAAGGCCCGCCCCCGTCGCGCGTTGCTGCGCCGGAGCGAGATGGTATAGATGGTGACGTCCGTCTCTTTCGCGAGATCCATCACCTGTTCGAACGTCACCAGAGAGCTCGTGTCCTCGCCGTCCGACAGGACGACGATCGCCTGCCGCCTGATGTCGGTTCGGCGCCGGTTCAAGTTCTTGAGCGCGATGTAGAGCGCGTTGTAGAGGCTCGTCGTTCCCCCCGCCTGCGTCATGCGGATGGCCCGCACCAGCGTTTGCGTCTCGGCGGTGAAGGGCTGGAGGACGTTGGCCTTGCTTCCGAACTCGACCACCTCGGTGAGGTCGTCATCCTTCATTTCCCCCACGAAGTTGACCGCGGCCTGCTGGGCGAAGGTCATCTTCTCGTCCATGCTGGCGCTGGTGTCGAGGAGCAGCACCATCCGCAAGGGGAGGTCTTCTCTCGAGAAGACGGAGATCTCCTGGGCGATGCCGTCTTCGTACACGTAGAAATCCTGCTGGAGGAGCTCGGTGACGAAGCGGTTCCGGGTGTCGGTCACGGTCACGTTGAGCGAGATGAGATCGACGGTGACGCGAAACTGATAGCGGTCCTGCTCCTGGGAAAGAGTCAGGGGCTCGGCGAGCAGCCATGAGAGTGCCGCGATGAGAACAGAGCGAGAACCAAGCATCCCTTCGGGTCCAATATAGACTTATACTGCCGGCGTGGCCAGCCACAAATACGGCGCCGCGGTCCTGACGGTGAGCGATGGCGTCGCCGCCGGCGTGCGCGAGGATCGATCCGGTGACGTCGCCGTCTCCGAGCTCGAGAAGATGGGCTTCACCATCGTCGAGCGCGACTGCGTCTCCGACGAAGCCGCCCGCATCCAGGCGCGAGTCCGAAGCTGGGCCGCCGACGAGCGCGTGCGTCTCATCCTATCGACTGGAGGCACCGGACTCGGGCCGCGAGACGTCACTCCCGAGGCCGTTCGCGCGCTCCTCGATCGCGAGATCGCGGGCTACGGGGAGCTCCTCCGATCGAGCGGGCTTCGTCACACGCCCATGGCGGTTCTGTCGCGAAGCCTCGCGGGAACGATCGGCTCGACGCTCGTCGTGGCGCTCGCGGGAAGCCCCAAAGCGGTGGCCGAGGGCCTCGAGGCGCTGGCGCCGACGCTTCCGCACGCGCTCGCGCTCCTCGCCGGTGATACCGATCACAAATAAAGTTGTCTCCGTCTCACCGAGGAGTTACGATAACTGGCCGAATCAGGGACGGCGCGGGGCCGGTGGGCCGTCCAACGGGAAATAGAGGGCCGATGGCACATCCGACCCGGAGGCGACGTCACAAGCGCGTGGACACCGTTGGGTGGTGTTTCGCTCAGCTCGGCGACGGCTGGGAGGGCTCGGTGCAAAACCTCAGCGTCGGCGGCATGCTGCTCCGTCTCCGCCGGCATCTCACTCCCGGCTCCTCCTACCTCATGAAGCTCATTCTCGAGGACCAGGTCGCGGTGGTCGAGGGTCGCGTGGTGCGCGTCGCCGAGCACGGCGAAGACTGCCTCGCCGGAGTTCAGTTCCTCACCATGGCCCCCGAAGATGCATCGGTTCTGAGCGACTACGTGCATCGCTGAGTCGTTTGCTCGCTCGGGCGGGACAGGCTATAATAGCTGGTTTTCCGGACCCAAACGAGCAAAACGACGCCATGAAGAAAGCCGACCTCGCACAGCACAAAAAGGCGCTTCTCGACAAGAAGAAGGACCTCGAGCGCTCGCTCGGTATGAAGGGCATCCTCACCGGGGACTCGGGAACCGATGGTCACGGTGATTTTGCCGACCGCTCCGCGGCGGCCAACGAGGAAGAGATCAGCATCCAGTTGAAACAGACGGACGCGAAGCTGCTTCGCGCCATCGAGGACGCGCTCCAGCGTGTGGAGGCGGGCACGTACGGAGTCTGCGTCGACTGCGACGAGGAGATCTCCGCCGCGCGCTTGAGAGCCGTGCCCTGGACCAAGGTCTGCATCACCTGCAAAGAGAAGCAATACACCTGAATCACGTCTGACCGATGGACCTGGGACTCACCGGCAAGGTAGCCCTCATCGCCGGAGCCAGCCGCGGGCTGGGAAAAGCGGTCGCGGAAACACTGGCCGCCGAGGGCGCGCGCATCGCGATCGCTTCCCGCAACGCCGACGCGCTCGAGTCCGCCGCGAAGGAGATCGAGACCCGCCACCGAGCCGAGGTTCTCTTCCGCCCCACCGACGTGACGATCGAGCGGGAAGTGAACGCCTGGGTCGCCGCCGCGAAGAAACGCTTCGGGAGGGTCGACGTTCTCGTCGCGAATGCCGGCGGGCCTCCCGCGAGCCGGTTCGAGACGACCGACGTCGAGGCCTGGAAGCGGGGCGTCGAGCTCAACCTGTTCTCGACGATCTACCTCTGCCGCGCCGTCGTTCCCGCCATGAGGGAGCAGGGGTCGGGCCGCATCGTCGCCATCACCTCGATCTCGGTCAAGCAGCCCGTGGACGGCCTCATTCTGTCGAACACCGCGCGCTCGGGTGTCGTGGGCCTCATGAAGACCCTCTCGAACGAGCTCGCCCCGTTCGGAATCGGCGTCAACGTCGTCTGCCCCGGCTACACCCGCACCGAACGGCTCGCCGAGCTCGCCACGAGCCTCAGCGCCTCCCAGGGCGTCACCGAGTACGAGATCTACAAGAGATGGACCGACCAGATTCCGATGGGCCGCCTCGGCGATCCCGAAGAGCTCGCCTCGGTGGTCGCTCTCCTCTGCTCCGAGCGGGCGGCCTACGTGACCGGGACCTGTTTTCAGGTCGACGGCGGCGCCGTACGCGGAATCCTCTGATAACTTCTTTAAAACAAAAGAATAAGCCGTAGCTTGCCCCGGCGGCGATTCTTGACAACAATGAGTCGCGGTGCTATAAGATGCGACTCGTTTTTCATGGCCGAGCTTTCGAGCTGGTGCCGTTTCCCTGGATTCACCGATTGAGGCTGTTTTCGCGTGAGTGAACTGTTCTGGCTCATTCCGCTCGTCCCCGGCGTCGGCGCCCTGGTAAACGGCCTCTTCGGCAAGCGGCTTCCCAAGTCCTTCGTCGGACTCCTCGCCTGCGGCGTGGTCGCGCTGTCGTTTCTCATCGCCGTCGGGTGTTTCTTCGGGACGTTCCTGGCCGAAGGTCCCGATGCCGTGCTCGAACAAACGCTCTTCACCTGGGTTCCCGGGCTCTCGGCGGCCCAGGCCGACGGCACCACGAAGGAGTTCGTTGCCGACTGGGCGTATCGGCTCGACTCGCTGTCGATGGTCATGGTGCTCGTCGTATCGGGCATCGGATTCCTCATCCACGTCTATTCGATCGGCTACATGAGCCACGACCCGGGCTACGCGCGCTACTTCTGCTATCTCAACCTGTTCACGTTCTTCATGCTGAACCTGGTGCTCGGGGCAAACTTCCTCCTCGCCTTCATCGGCTGGGAGGGGGTGGGGCTGTGCTCGTACCTCCTCATCGGGTTCTGGTTCACCCGCGATTCCGCCGCGAACGCGGGAAAGAAGGCCTTCATCGTCAACCGCATCGGTGACGCGGGGTTCCTCCTCGCGATCATGCTCATCTTCTTCCAGTTCGGAAGCGTCGACTTCTACGAGGTGATGCGGGCGATTTCCGAGCGGTACGATTCTCAAGAGCTCGGCCTCGGCGTGCTCGCCGCGATCGGCATCCTCTTGTTCATCGGGGCGACGGGAAAATCGGCGCAGATCCCGCTCTACGTGTGGCTTCCCGACGCGATGGAAGGTCCGACTCCGGTCTCCGCCCTCATCCACGCCGCGACGATGGTGACCGCGGGCGTCTACATGGTGGCGCGCTGCGGTGTCCTCTACTCGCACGCTCCCGCGGCGCTCGATCTCGTGGCGGTCGTGGGGGTCGCGACCGCCCTCTTCGCCGCCTCGATCGGTCTGTTCCAGAACGACATCAAGCGGGTGCTCGCCTACTCGACCGTCTCCCAGCTCGGCTACATGTTCCTCGGCGCTGGCGTCGGTGCGTTCGCCGCGGCGATCTTCCATCTCATGACCCACGCCTTCTTCAAGGCCTGTCTCTTCCTCGGCTCGGGCTCCGTCATCCACTCGATGGAGCATGCCGAGCATGCCTCGGGCGGCCACCGCGATTACACCGCGATGCAGGACATGAGGAACATGGGAGGCCTCTACGCCCACATGCCCTGGACGGCGCGTACCTTCATCGTGGCGATGATCGCCATCGCCGGAATCCCGCCCCTCGCCGGCTTCGTGAGCAAGGACGAGATTCTCTGGCGGTCGACCGAGGGTGGGCACGTCACGATCCTCTGGCTCGTCGGAGCCATCGCCGCGGGGATGACGGCTTTCTACATGACGCGTCAGGTCATCCTCACGTTCTTCGGAAAGTTCCGCGGCGGTGAGACGATGGAGTCGCATTTGCACGAAGCGCCCAAGGTGATGTGGGTGCCTCTCGTGGTACTCGCGGTAGGCTCGATCTTCGCCGGCTTCGTGGGCTGGCCGCATTTTCTCGGCGGTCACAACCGGATCGAGGCGTTCCTCGAGCCCGCCATCCTCGCGGGAACCGAGTCCGTCGCCGAGGCGCACGAGGCGAGCTTGGCCGCCGAATGGACGTTCATGCTCATCTCGGTCGCGATCGCCGCGGCGGGAATCTTCTTCGCCTACCGGATGTACTGGAACAAGCCGGAGGGCGACGAGGCCTGCTCGCGCGACTGGCCGAGGCTCTACCGCCTGCTCTACAACAAGTACTTCGTCGACGAGATCTACGATGCGACCGTGGTGAGCGGAACGCTCTCGGGCGCCCGCGGCTTCAACGCCTTCGACGCCGAGGTCGTCGACGGCCTGGTCAACGGAACGGCGGGCGCGACGGTGGGCTCGGCCGATCTCTCGAATCTGGCCGATGAGACTCTGGTGGACGGCGCGGTCAACGCGGTGTGGCGCGTGCTCGCGAGCCTCTCCTCCGTCTTTCGGCGGGTGCAGACGGGTGTCGTGCAGAACTACGCCCTGATGATGCTCTGCGGGGTCGGGATCCTGTTCGGCTTTTTCTATTTCTATTTCTGGTCGTAGAGGACGGCATGCTCGAGAACAATCCCTTTGGCTTCAACATCCTGTCCCTCGTGGTGTGGTTTCCCGCTCTCGGGGCGCTCGCCATCCTCTTCTTTTTGAAGAAGACCCAGGAGAACCAGATCAAGTGGGCGGCGAACATCATCACGTTCATCGGCTTTCTGATCTCGCTGCCTTTGTGGACCCACTTCGACTCGAGCGGCTCGCAGTTCCAGTACATCGAAAAGTACCAATGGATTCCCACGATCGGCGTCCAGTACTACTTCGGCATGGACGGCATCAGTCTGCTGCTCGTCCTGATGACGACCCTTCTCGGCTTCATCGCCTGCCTGTCCTCCTGGAACGCCATCACCGACCGGGTCAAGCAGTACTACATCTTCCTGCTGTTGCTCCAGACGGGAATGCTCGGGGTCTTCGTCGCGCTCGACTTCTTCCTCTTCTACGTGTTCTGGGAGGTCATGCTCGTCCCGATGTACTTCCTCATCGGGGTCTGGGGCGGGCCGAGAAAGCTCTACGCCGCCATCAAGTTCTTCCTCTACACGCTCGTGGGGAGCGTCCTGATGCTCCTCGGCATCCTCGCGCTCTATTTCGCCTATTACGACGCGACCGGGGTCTACACGTTCGACATCACGCAGCTCTGGACGATCGATTACTCGGCGGGTCTGCAGTACTGGGTGTTCCTCGCGTTCTTCGTGGGATTCGCCATCAAGGTCCCGATGTTTCCCTTCCACACCTGGCTTCCCGACGCCCACGTCGAGGCACCCACCGCCGGCTCGGTGATCCTCGCGGGCGTGCTCCTGAAGATGGGGACCTACGGATTCGTTCGCTTCTCGCTCCCGCTTCTTCCCGACGCCAGCCGGGAGGCAGTCTGGTGGGTGCTCGCCCTCGCCATCATCGGCATCATCTACGGCGCTCTGGTGGCGCTGGTGCAGAGCGACTGGAAGAAGCTCGTCGCCTACAGCTCGGTGAGCCATCTCGGTTTCGTGATGCTCGGCATCTTCGCCCTCACCGAGCTCGGCATCCAGGGCGGCATCCTCCAGATGATCAACCACGGGCTTTCGACCGGCGGGCTCTTCTTGATCGTCGGCATCATGTACGAGCAGACCCACAGGCGGGAGATCGCCTCCTACGGCGGCATCGCCAAAGTGGTGCCCGTCTTCGCCGCTCTCTTTCTCATCATCGCTCTCGCCTCGATGGGCCTTCCCATGCTCAACGGATTCATCGGCGAGTTCATGATCCTGCAGGGAACCTTCGCGAGCGCCTACGCCGGCTGGCCCTACGCTCTTTTCGCCGTCTCGGGTATCGTGCTCGGCGCCGCCTATCTCCTCTGGCTCTACCAGCGGCTCATGTTCGGCACGATCGACAAGCCCGAGAACGAGAAGTTGAAGGACGTGGACTGGCGCGAGCAGGCGACGCTTCTGCCCATCGTCGCGCTCTGCATCTGGATCGGCGTCTACCCCAAGCCCTTTCTCGAGCCGCTGC
>DASPGQ010000767.1 GCA_035620555.1 Vicinamibacteria bacterium | reverse complement strand
CCGTCGCGGATGAGTGGCGTGGCCGACCCGGTGATGCCGGCACCGCGTGGCACGAAGGCTACACGCTCTCATCTTAGTTCACCCTCTCACGCAGGGAAAGGCCACGTCCACTCGATCCGCATGTTAGCTGGCCTCACCGTTAACGCTCACCGCATGACGCATGGCATCGGCTGACCGGAACACGATTCCGTAGAAGGGAGTCCTCTCGAAGAAGCGAAGTCGCCAAACAGAGTGCATAAGTTCATCTTCCGGAAGAGTCGTCCAGCGGTACTCGATAATGTCGGGTTCGGAATGTGCTACCGTCATTTCATCGAAAAAACCTGGCGGAATCTCGTAACGTTGCACGTCGGCCCAGACCTGGTCATCTGGTACCACCGACAGAAGTCCGTGGTGGTAACACAACCCCCGAATCACCTTGCGCAGAACGCGCATGAATCTTACATCCTTAGCTGGGTAGATCTTGTGGCGCTGGCCCTCCGGCATCTGCACCGGACGGAGAAGTTGGGCGACATCGCGCCTTCGCCTTTCGCCATCTGGCTGAAGGAAGCTACGGCGAGTTTTTCCCTCCCACAGTTCGCGCACGACTGGCGTTGGCTCCCCGGCGAGAAGAAGAATTGTTCGAAAGTGAGGTTCGTCATCTTGCCAGCTGCGGTTACATGTCAAGCAGGCGGGCACTGTGATTCGTTGAACCCGTGAGCCCGCCTTGGACGGTGGGTAGAGATTGCTTGGCACAACGTGGTCATCGGTTGTCGCATTGCCGCCGCAGTATGCGCACAATCGTTCAGCCACCACGAACCCTCGTTGGGATAGGTCCAGCTAACTACTATTCAAGCGACCGGTGGTCGGAAAGTATCGCGGTGGGGGAGGTTGCGATATCTGTTGGGATGGCGAGAACAGTCGGCGCAAGATCCTTCGAACGCTGGGGTTGGGGTGAGCGAGTTGGGTGGAGGTGAAATAGGGCTGCGGGACGTTGGTTTGTAGCGCAGCGAAACGACCGCCGACGACAAGCTGTCTGATGTCCGCGAGCACCAATGCCGGCCCTCCTCCTTCCCGTCCTTCCGCCATTGCGAGAGTTACTCTCATCGTACGCGCGAGCGGGTCGGGTTTCAAATCGTATCGTCCAGAGGGCTTCTAACGCGGTGGGGGCCGTCCTCGAGGACGTGGGTATAGATCATCGTCGTGCTGACGTCCTTGTGTCCCAGCAGTTTTTGGATGGTACGGATGTCGTAGCCGCTTTGAAGAAGATGGGTTGCAAACGAGTGACGGAAAGTATGAGAGGTGGCGGGTTTGGTGAGGCCCGCGAGTCGCCGGGCGTCCTTGACGGCGCGCTGGATGACGGTCTCGTGAAGATGATGACGACGGCGCTCCCTTGTCGCGGGATCGACATAGATCCGGGTCGCCGGAAACACCCATTGCCACGACCAGTCCCGGCGCGCGTTGGGGTATTTTCTCGCCAGGGCGTAGGGTAGCTCTACGAATCCCGCCCCGTGGCGGAGATCGGACTCGAACTGGCGATGGACTCGCTTCAAGTGCTCCCATAAGGGCTTTTGGATACGCGTCGGGAGGATCGTGTTTCGGTCGACGCGACCCTTGGCGTCTCTTACCGTGACGAGACGGCGCCTGAAGTCGACATCCTTGGCGCGGAGGCGGAGACCCTCGAGCAGCCGGAGTCCCGAGCCATACAACAAAGCGGCCACGAGCCGCGGCGTGCCGCTCATGCGGTGCAGCAGGGCTCGCACCTCGTGAGAGTCGAGAACGACCGGCAGTCGTATCGCACCCTTGGCTCGCTCGATCGAATCGACCCATGGCAAGTCGACCTCGAGCACGCCCTTGTAGAGAAACAGAAGAGCACTCAGGGCTTGATTCTGGGTCGACGGGCTGACGCGGCGACGCGAGGCTAGGTAGGAAAGAAACTCGCGGACCTCGCGGACTCCCATTTCTCGCGGGTGGCGCTTACGATGGAACAGAATGAAACGCTTCGCCCAATGAACATACGCCGTGGCGGTGCGCCGGGCATAATGGCGCCGCTCCAAAGTGAGCCGCATCTGCTCGAGGAGCCTCGGCCGATTGTCTCCCGCAGCCTGGTTCAGGGACACCGCGTAATTTGCCTCTATACCCAGTAGACGGAAAAGGGACGTTGGACCCTCCCCGGGGGCGCTCGGAACGGCGGTGAGGTCGCGAACCGGCTGAACATCGACGGTCATTCACGTGTCGCGCTTGACATTGTCCGAGCGCCGATCCTGAATCCCCGATGGGCTCATTGAAGCGCGCCATCAACAAAGTCGTCGATTCGCTCATCGGTCGGTTGGCCGACCGGATCGCCCGAAAGGCCGTCGATTACTACTTCCATCGAGAGATGCACCCCGCCACGCTCCTCATGCGAGAGGCGCAGACGGACGCCGCCCAGTTCGTCAAGGAGAACATGCCCGACGCGCTCTATTTTCTGGACCGAGAGCTCCTTCTTCGATACGCGATCGACCAAATCAAGATTCCGGGAATGATCCTGGAGTTCGGTGTCTTCAGCGGCAAGTCCATCCGGCTCATCGCCGAACGAACAGGGCGACCGGTTCATGGGTTCGATAGTTTCGAGGGCCTGCCCGAGGACTGGACGGGCAACAAGGACCCCAAGGGGGCTTATTCGACCGGTGGCAAGCTACCGGAGGTCCCGCAGAATGTCACTCTCCACAAGGGCTGGTTCGTGGACACCGTGCCTCGGTTCATTCAACAGACGGGGGAAGACCTGGCCTTCGCGCACATCGATTGCGACGTTTACTCCTCGGCGGCGGTCGTGCTCGAGACCATCTCGGAGCGCGTACGGGAAGGGACCGTATTGGTTTTCGACGACTTCTTCAATTTCCTCGGATGGCGAAACCACGAGTTCAAGGCCTTCGAGGAGCTCGTTCGCCGCGAAGGAATCGAGTACAAGTACCTCGCCTACGGCCGTCATCAGGTCGTGTTGATCGTCACCAAGAGGGGAAACGTTTCACTCAGTTGAGGTACCGGTCCCGCCACAGCTCGAAGACCAGGAGCGTCCAGATTAGCTTTCGGTGGTCGCGGACTCCCTCGGCATGCTCTCGAAGCAACCGTTCGACGTAGGACGGCTGGAAGAACCCCTCGCGCGCGAGCTTGTCCCCGGCGAGTTGATCGCGAACGAGCTCCTTCAGTGAAGAGTTGATCCAGTAAGCGACCGGTACGTTGAAGCCCTTCTTCTTCCGGTTGATGATTTCGCGGGGAAGAACGCCTTCCATCGATTTCTTGAGCAGGAATTTCGATCTCATGCCTCGGAGCTTCAGCTCGTGCGGAACTTCCGCCAGGTACTCGGCGAGGCCGGGATTGAGAAGCGGCACCCGGACTTCGAGCGAGTTCGCCATGCTCGCGCGGTCTACCTTGGCGAGGATGTCGCCCTCGAGGTAGAGCTTCTGATCCAGGTAGAGCAGCTGATTCAACGTCTCGTTCGCGTCGCAGGCCCGCTGGTGCTCGTAGGCGACCTCGTAGGTGTCGAAGTCATCCTGAACGAGCTCGGGCACGAAGAGCTCTCGCTTCTCCTGAGGTACGAAAGCCCCGAGCCAGCGGTGATGCCGGCTGGCGACGGGTACACCTCGGCCCGAGATGAAGCGCCTCGCCTTGAAGTCGAAGCTGATGTTGTCCTTGGAAACGGGCAGCCGGTCGATGATCTTCGGCACCAGGTTCGCGCGGAGGAAAAACGGCACAAAGCGTTCGTAATACTCGATCAATCGATGAGCCTGGAGCGTGGGGTAGCCGGCAAACATCTCGTCTCCACCGTCCCCGCCGAGTACGACTTTTACCTGCTCGCGAGCGAATCGCGTCAGGAAATAGGTCGGCACGATCGATGAATCGGCGAAGGGCTCGTCCAGGACGTCCATGAGGCGTGGAACGAGATCCGCCATCATCGCAGAGGTAACCGTGAGCTCGTGGTGCTCGGAACCGAGCTTCTCGGCCACGAGCCTCGCATAGCGGGACTCGTCGAACGATTTCTCCTCGAAGGCGATCGAGAAGCTTCGGATGGTCCGGGGAGAAGCGGCTCTCATCATCGCCAGGACGGCGCTGGAGTCGATGCCGCCACTCAGCAGCACCCCGACCGGCACGTCGCTCACCATCTCCTTGTGCACCGCCTGCTCGAGCTCGTGTCGGAGCCGCTGCTGGTACTCGCGCCAGCTCACCGGAGGTCGGCGCTCGCTCTTGGCGAGACTCAGATCCCAATACCGCTCGACGCGCTGACCTTTCCCCGAGAACACGAGCGTATGGCCGGGAGGCAGCCTCTTGATTCCGCGGAAAATGGTGCGGGGCGTGGGCACGTACTCGAACGACAGGTACTCGTTCAGCGCGATCACGTCGATCTGTCGGTCGACTCTGGGGTGGCGCAGGATCGCCTTCAGCTCCGAAGCGAAGACGAGCTCGCCGGCCACCACCGTATAGTAGAGGGGCTTGATCCCGAATCGGTCCCGGGCGAGAACCACGCGGCGCTCGCGCGCGTCCCAGAGGGCGAAGGCGAACATGCCGTTCAGGTAGCGCACGCACTCGAGGCCGAACTCCTCGTAAGCATGAACGACGGTCTCGGTGTCGGTCTCGGTGGCGAAACGATGCCCCAGCTTCGACAGGAGCTCTCTCAATTTTCGATAGTTGTAGATCTCCCCGTTGAAGACGATCCAGATCGACCGGTCCTCGTTGTGTATGGGTTGATGGCCGCCCTCGAGGTCGATGATCGACAGGCGCCGGGCGCTCAGGCCGATCCCGACGTCGAGGAACGAGCCCTCGTCGTCCGGTCCCCGGTGAGCGATGGAGCGAGACATGGCATCGAGGACGGCAGTCTCGGGCCGCACCTCGGCCCGGGGGTCGAACACACCACAGATTCCACACATCGCGGAGAGCGAAGGGTAGACCATAGCACCCCGCGGAAGCGAGTTCTCCGGTAGAGCTACTCGTAGCGCAGCGCCCGAACCGGGTCGAGGCCGGCGGCGCGGCGCGCGGGCAGATAACTCGCGCTAAGCGCGACCCCCGCGAGGAGGATCCCGACCGCAGCGAAAGTGTAGGGGTCGAGGGACGTGATGCCGAAGAGCATGGCGGTCATGTACCGAGTGACGACGAAGGCCGCGGCCAGCCCCGCAACGAGGCCCACGAGCGTCCATCGCATCCCCCGCAGAACGAAAAGGCCCAGGATGTCGCGGCGCCGGGCGCCGAGCGAGAGACGAAGACCGATCTCGTGGGTGCGATGCGTCACCGTATGAGAGATCACGCCGTAGACACCGAGCGCTGCGAGCACCAGCGCCGCGACGGCGAAGAGCTGCACGAGAAACAATTGAAACCTCCGCTCCGCCAGCGAAGACGCGATCGCGGTCGCGAGCGTGCGGATCTGAAAAACGGGCTGATCGGGGTCCACCCCGAGGAGCGCGTCCCGGGCCATTCCGCCAGAGCTCTCGGGATCGCGAGCTTCGAGAGCGAAGGTGAACCAGCGCATCCAGTAGAAAGTGATCTGTTTGATCGGGGCGTAGACGACCGGGCCCTCCTCTCGATCGATACGGCGATGGTGGACGTCGGCCACGACGCCAACGATCCTCATCGGGGTCTGGTCGCGCTCCTCGTCAGCCCAGAGAATGCGCCGTCCCAGCACGTTTCCTCCGGAGAGGACGCGTCGCACGAACGTCTCGTTGACCACCACGACTTTCTGCCCGTCCTCGTCGTCGGTCGAATCGAAGAAACGGCCTGCCCGAAGGGGGATGCCCAGCAACCGGAAATAATCCTCGCTCACCCCGCGAAACGTCACATTCGGCGAAGCGGCGACGGAGAGAGGACGGCCCTCTTCGAAGACCGACATCGTGAGCCAGCCCTCACCGAGGGGCGGGTCGGTGACGGCGGCGACGGATCCGACACCCGGCAAAGCGGCGATGGCTTCTTTGGCCCGATCGACGTAGTGGAAGCGATCGGCAAGCGTGGGATATTTCGGAGGCGTCAGGAACACGCTCAGAGTCAAGATCCGGTCCGCATGGAAGCCCGGGTCCACGGCCGTCAGCTTGGCAAAGCTCCGCAAAAGCAAACCGCCCCCGACGAGGAGGACGAACGCCATCGCCACTTCCAGCGCGACCAGCGCGTCGCGAAGACGGCTTCCACCCGAGCCCTCTCCCACCATGCGTCCACCGGCTTTGAGCGCCGTCTGAAGATTGCTGCGGCCGGCGGCGAAAGCGGGAATGACGCCGAGGAGGAATCCCGTCGCGGCCGAGAGCCCGAGGGTGTACAGGAGCACCGTGGAATCGACTCCGACCTGGTCCAACCTCGGCGTCCCGCCAGGGTAGAGGTCGAGCAGGACTCGCAAGCTCGCGTGTGCGAGGGCGATGCCAAGGACGCCGCCCGCCCCGGCGATGAGCAAGCTCTCCGCCAGATAGAGCCCGGCGAGGCGCATCCATCCGGCCCCAAGAGCGACCCGAGTGGCGGCCTCGCGCCTGCGACCGGTGGCTCGAGCGAGCACCAGGTTGCTCACATTGGTGCAGGCGATGAGGAGCACGAAACCGACAGTGATCAGGAGCAAGACCAGTGCCGGCTTGGCGTTTCCCACCAGCATCTCGTGTGCGGAAACGAGAGACGCCCCGTACCCCTCGTTGGATTCGGGATACTCGCTCGAAAGCCGTCTCGTTATGGTGTCGAGCTCTCTCTGGGCCCGTTACGGGGGGACGCCCTCTTCCAGCCTCGCGACGACGAGCATGAAGCGGTTGTGCCGCTGCATGCCGCTCATGTTGTCTCCCACGGCGCCCCAGATCTCGACGTCTTCGCCGGGGAATCGGAACTCCGGAGGCATGACCCCGACGACGGTGTGGGGACGCCCGTTCAACGTCACGACGCTTCCGACGACGCTCTCGTTCGCGCCGAACAGACGATGCCAGATGGCGTAGCTCAGCACGGCGGCTTCGGGAGCGCCGGGCACGTCGTCCTCCCGGGTGAGATACCGGCCGAGCAACGGAGGCATCCCGAGCGTCGGGAAGAAATCCCCCGTGACTCGCCCCCCGGTGATGCGCACGGGAACGTCTCGGTTCGTCAAGTTGAAGGTCCAGTAAGTAAAGAGCGCCACCCGCGCAAGGCTCTCGCATTCGTCGCGCCAATCCTCGAAATCCGGCCAGGAGCTGGAATGCGCCCCCAGGGGCTCGCCGTCTTTGACGTTTTCAACCACGAAGAGCCGATCCGGATCGGGATAGGGAAGAGGTCTCAGAATCACCGCTTCGACCAGGCTGAAGATCGCGGTATTGGCCCCGATTCCGACGGCGAGCACGAGAATCGACGTGGCGGCGAAGCCCGGGCTCTTCGCCAGCAGGCGAAGTGCCAAGCGCGGGTGGCTCACACCGGTTTGGACGACCGTCGAGGCGAATGGGTTAGGTTAGGGTCGATACGGCTGATGCAGCCGGCTATCCCCAGAACCATCGTTCGAAACGAAGCGCGGTCCTTTGGCGTGCACGACTGCGCGCCGTCGCTGGAAACCATGCCAGCTCGCGGCCGGCGCCATCCCGCACACGCGCTGAGCGGCAACGAACGCCGCGAAGTCCGCGATCCTTCGCCTGCTGACCGATGGGTTGGCATTTGGAATGAGGCACGGGCTCGCCCCGCCGATCTAGCGGGTAGGAGGCGGGAAGGTTCACGGCAGCAACGCCCCGGCGTGAATGTACGTCAGCAACTCGCTGGTTTCTGGGCAAGGTTGCCCCGACGAGGAAAGGTCCGGTCTCGTCGCGGAGATCTTCGGGTCCGTACGGCCACCCGGAGATGAACGTTCGCAGATTGAGGCGAGCCGTCACGACGTCTTCGTTGAAGTAGAGCGTCGGGAAGCTCGCCGGTGGGTTCCAGCGCCCCCCGCGCCGCTGCGCATAGCTGGGATCGAGCGGGTCATCCCACAGAGGGTTCGCGATCCGCCACCACTCGTGCCCATTGGGTAGCGTTTCCGTCCGCACGCTCAGCGGACTTCAGGCCTGCGCTCGTTCGAAGTCGAACATCGATCTGCAGGCATCCAGGACGTCGTGAGGACGAGAAGCTCCGACGAGGTCGACCAGGGACTTCCCGCCGAGAGCGGGAGCAGGCCTGCGCACGACAACCGGGATCCGGTCGCGCTTGACATACCGGACCAGGAGGTCCGTAGCGGCGGCGAGTAGCGCGATCGCTTCGGCGCGCTCTGAGGGAACACCTCGATCCAGCCACTTGCTGACTGCCTGGCGTGCGACCCCGAAGAGGTCCGCAGCTTCCGATTGGTTCAGACCCCAAACCGCCAGGATGCGGTGTAGCGACCGTCCTGAACGTCGCCGATCGAGCGCTTCGGCGAACTCGTCGAGCCACTCCTCCCGGCCTCGATGGGCTTCGAGAACCTTTTTCGCGGCCTCAATCGGATCCAGCCGAACGAGCTCGGCGATCGCTTTCATCGAATCCTTCCTCGAGCGCTCTGTTCGAAGTCTAACTTCGGACGCAACCAAATGTCAACCTTGGCCACATGGCGTCCAAACGGCTGTTGGAGCCGGCCACGAGGAAGAGCGTAGAATGTCTCACCGATGGAAGCCCGCGAGCCGGCGAGCCGGAAAGTCGAGCTCGTGGCCGCAGCGATTCTGTTCCTGGCCGGCATTCTCGCGGGTGGATTAGGCGTCGAGAACGAGGCGGTCACCTTCCGGCTCGGTCCCAACGATCATCGTTTCATCGAGGGGTTCGCATCGCATTACGAGCTCGAAAATGGCGACGCCACGCGCTGGACCACCTATCACTCGCGCATCGTCCTCCCCCTCGCGATCGAGGGGGGGCCGGTGGAGGTATCTTATCGTTTCGCCCGCGTCTTCGGTGAGACGGCCCAGGTCGAGGTCACGCTCGATGGAAGGACCATCGATGGCTTCGAAGCGCGGGGTGG
>DASPGQ010000766.1 GCA_035620555.1 Vicinamibacteria bacterium | reverse complement strand
TTTTCCGGGGTCGTCACCGCTCCACACGAATTCCGTAGGTTTGCCCGCGCTGATCTCGAAAACGAGGCGCAGTCGTTGGGCCTCGTCGGATTCGGTCCTGACCTCGACGACGGCGCTCGAGTAGCCCTTCTCGACGAGTCTTCTCGTGAGACGACGCGCCTCGTCCTGAGCCGTCCAGTAATCGTAACGTTCGTTGGCGCGAATCTCCGGCTTCCAGTCGAAGCCGTCGGGAACGCCCCGAAGCGATACGTCGGTGAGGCGCTCGATGGATTCACGGTCCGCACCTTCGAGACGCTGGGCCCGCGCCCCGCCTCGAAGGTCGAGGTCGAACCTCTGGCTCACGCCGATAGCGTAGTCGTTCGAGTTCTCCTGAATGCCGCGCAGCCAGACGTTGCGAGCCACGCGATAGTCCAGGATCCAGAGTCGCTTCTCGGCATCGTTGAGCGCGATGGAGTAGGTCGCGGAAAGTCGATCGGTCACCGGGACACCGAGGGTCAAGCGAGACGTGGGATCCGCCTCCTCGGCTAGGACGAGCGGTCCGGCGCCGGGAGGGGGACCGTAGGTGATTAGGTCTCCCAGGCCCTCGTGTAGGAGGTCGGCGAGCGACGCCATCATCCAGGTGGAGGCGATCTGCTGACCTCCCTGCCCTGCTTGCTCGAGCGTTCTTCCCGTCACGAGTAACGAGGCCAGGTCTCCTTCGGTGAGCTCGGGGCTCTCCGGAGCGGTGAGGCGGGTCCGCAGATCGTCGGCATCGCCCTCGAGCTCGATCTGGATGAGCGTCTGCCCGACGCGAGTGACAGCGAGGAGCTCGAGACGGGGCGGCATCATCGGAAAACCTCTCAAGTCGGCGCGTCCCTGCCGTACCTGAAAACGGTTTCTGCCGATCTGGATGAAGCCGTCGGGCAGGACGGTGACGATGCCGTCGACCTCGGGCACCGTGAGCGTCCCCCCCAGAGAGACGTTTCCGGCGAGCTCGAGCTGCGCCATCGAGTTCTCGACGATGAGGTTCCGCCGCGTCGCGATCCTGACGTCGAGCACGAGTCGATCGGCGACCCCTGGGCTTTGCGTGGGATCGCGCAACGACGCACGTCGCCCACTGAAGCCGATGTCCTCGTCGTCGATCTCGCGCGTGAGGAGACCTCGATCGAGGTAAAGATCTCCCGAAAGCCTGAGGGTGTCGTCCCTCGAAAGGAGTCCGATCGATCCGGAGGTCTCGACGCGAAGACCGTCCATGAGCTCGAGAGGGAGGCGTCGGACCTCGACTCGCAGATCGACGCCGAAGGCATTGGGGTCGAGATTCACGTATCCACCTCCCGAAAGAGCTCCGGGTCCAGTGGAGGCCGTGAGATTCAAGACGAGGATCTTCGAGCCTTCGAAGACGAATCCCGCTGAAACGTCCTGGAGCACGAACCTGGGCTCGCTGAGCATGAACCTTCCGTTTGCCAGAGCCCCGCTCCCGGTAACTGCGAGCCCTTGTTTGGAATAAGCCACGTCGACCTCGAGCTCGGCGCGGCCCTCCGAGGAGAGCTCGGGGATGTCGCCCAGCACGGCATCGATGACGGAGAGGTCGATGGCTCCGGCCGCGGAAGCCTCGAACCGCGGCTCGCCCTCCACGTCGAGAGTTCGCAGGCTGAGCGACAGCTCGCTGTCTTCGCCTCGAAGTCTCATTGTCGAAACGTCGAAGCTCTCACGGTCGAGGCGCCAGGACGCGGGCTCGCTCAGGTCGAGCCTCCGACCTCGCGCTCGAACGGTGAGATCCTGGAGATTGCCGCTTCCCGAGATCTCGGAGAGCGAAGGGCCGGTCACGTCGAGCTCGCCGTCGAGGCTCACGACGACGCTGAGATCCTTTCCCTCCTCTTCCCGCAAAAGCGGCGCGATGTCCAGGCCCTCGAGCGCAAGCTTCACCTGTCCGGCAGGGAGGTTACTCCGGAGCGGGATCTGTCCGTCGAGGGTGATGCGTCCACCGAGGAGGTCCCCGCCAAGGGCGAGGCGATCGATGCGATCGTCGCTCGCCTGCGCCCTGAATGAGACATCCCGCCAGACGATGTCCTGGAAACGCCCGTCGCTGTCGGCGACGTCGACGTTTCCGATAACACGAGGCTCCCTCAGCGAGCCGGTCAGCGCGAGCTGGACCATCGCTTCGCCCTGAACTTCGAGCTGGGGAAAGGCCTCTCGAAGAATCTCGAGAGGTAGTCGCGCGTCCAAGGCGACATCCATCTCCTTGGCCTCGATGAGGGGAACGGCCCCGGTCAGAGACGCGTGTCCAAACGGACCCTCGAGGTCGAGCCCTTCGAGTGCGATCTCTTCGAGAGTGCCGTGGACGTGAACGGGTGAGCTCGTCGCCGTCCCGGCTTGGGTCGTCACCGCAAGCTCCCCGAAGCGCGCTCGGTAGCGGAGCCCTCGAGGGTCATCGAGCTCGGCTTCGATGACCGCGTTTCCAGCCGCTCGCACGCTCCATGCCGAGAGGATCTCGAGACCCGACGCCCGGGCGAGCTCGTTCCAGGGAACGACTCCGAGGTCGGTCTCGAGGCGGAGCGGGAAGGGTGCCTCCAGTCCAAGGTTGCCGTGTAGAAAGGGAGTCCGGTCGAGGGTACCTTGGATCGACATCTGACCCGCCTCCGCACGGGCCGTGATCAGGCCTTCGGGCAGCGCTCGGTCGTGAAGAGTGAGCTCGCTCACGCGCAGGTTTGCCAAACCTTCGGGAGCGTTACGAGTTCCCTGAACGGAAAGCTCGAGTGATGCCCGTCCCGCGAGACCAGGAAGGAGATCCTCGAGCGTGACCGTGTCGACGTCCAGCATCGCCTCGATGCGATCGGTCACGAGATCGTAGCTGCCCGATGCGACGATCTCGCCGCGAGGTGCCATCGAGGCGCGGAGCTCGTCGAGCGTGACGGTGTCACCGGCTTTCTTGACAGTGAGCTGCGCCACGCCTTCACGACCGTAGAGCGACACGGAATCGAAGCGTACTGAGACGGTCGCGTCGGGCGAGCGGGCCGGACCCTCGATGTGCCCCGAGGCTTCGGCGACTGCCAGCCGGAGAGGCCCGAGCTGGGGAAGGCGGATCCCGCTCCCGGTGAGATCCAGGCTCCACACCCCGCTCGAGCGCAGAGGCGCAGCCCCTTGCACCTCTAGCTGACCATCCCCACCCTCGAGCGCGAGCCGCTTCACGGTCGCGGTCTCGAAGTCCCCCGAAAGCCAGCCGGTGAGCACGAAGGGCTCGTATCTAATCAAGAGGTCGCGGCTCGAGAGTCTCGCCCACCAGGCAGGCGCAGCCAGCGTGCCTGCGAGCTCACCGTCGAAGTGCATGGCACCCTCAGCCGGAAACGGCAACGAGTCGATCGAATGCGGCGCGACACTGGCGGAGACGCCCAGGTCGAGACCTCCGTCGAGTCTGATCGTGCCCTCGACGGAGACGCTCGCACTCGGGTTCGATAAACTCAGCGTGGATGGGGAAACGGTCACCACTCCCACGCCAAGAGAGGCTCTGACGGTGCCATCCGCACTGGGTAGCGTCGTCGAAGCGACCGGAGACAGACGCAGCTCGGCCGAGCCCGTGGTTCCGTCAACGGCCCAGTCCTCAAGGTCGAGGTGGATCGCCCCAGCGCTGCGGCTCGAAAGTGGGAGCCTCTCGCGAGCGAGTGCGAAAGCGAGCTCCGAGGGGTCGACGCCCTCCCAGCTCAAATCCAACACGCGGTCGCCGTCCGCGTCCAACGAAAGAGCGGCCTCGAGCGCGAGTCGGCCTCCGAAGGCGTCGGCCTCGAGATCGCGAATCCGGAGCGCTCCTTCCGCGAGCTCGGCGAGGCCGGAGATATCGCGAAGGGCGAGGTCACGAAAGCCCAGCTCTTCCGAGCGCAGATGAGCCTCGAAACGAGGCTTCCCCCCTTCCAGCCTCGCCCGACCGGTCGCAGTGACGACCCCACGAAGATCGAGGGCTTTGTTCACGAAACGTGCGAGCGAAGCTTCGAGCGCCGCATCGAAGAGGAGGTTAGCGCCGATCGGTCGGGCAAGCGTGAGCTCGCCCTCGGTGCGTACGAAGGAGGCATCCTTGTATAAGGACGCCGAGACGATTCGGAGCCTACGAGGTGCGAGGATGGCGTCCGCGTCGAGAGGACCGAGGGCGATGTCCCCTTCCGGGCTGCGGATCTGGCCTCGGGCCGCGTGGAGGGCGAGACGGTGCCCTTCGGAGCTGAGGAGGAGGTCGCCATCCACGTCCTCGAAGCGGAGTTGCCTTTCGTCGAAAAGCTCGAAGGTTCCGCGCTCGACTCGAAGATCCTCGAGATAGCGAAGAACGGCGAGTGGCTCACCGCGGGGGGTCTCAGCCGAGCCTTCGGGAAAGCCGAGGACGGTGAGCTCCGGCTCTGAGATCTCGAGCGAGACTCGCGGAAGCCCCGTGATCTGCAGCCGCACGCGCGTCGCGGTCAATCGGTAGGAGCCACCGTCGGGTACGGCCGCAAGGTCGTCGAGCTCGAGCTCCCCCCGCCAGAGACGGTAGTCGAGCCGTTCGATGGTCGTCACCCCCGCGATGAGCCGACTGAGCACCGAAGCAAGAAGCCGCCGAGCACCCTCCTTGGCGGGTCGGCTATGGGCAACGGCGAAGAGGAACCCGAGTGCTACCAAGGCTCCGAGGATGCGCTTGATCCTGCGGTGGCGTCTCATGCCGAGTGCCTATTGAGCCTACGAGAACCAACGCTACTGCTCGAACACCTCGTAGGCGACGATACGCCAGTGGCCGTTCTCCTTCATCCAGAGAAGCCCGAGCGCGCCGCCGCCGCGCACTTTGAGGCGAAAGAGCGTGGCGAAATAAGTCCCATACATCTGGGGATCGCCGGTGGCGACGGTTTCGCCGCAGAGATAAGGTGACGCGTCGCCGTTGGTGAGCTCGAGGGTCGCGAAATCCCGCTCGAAGGGCTGGGCCTGCACCCGGATGGATTCACGCCAGGGCAGGACGACATCGATGGCCTCGGTCAAGTTGCGGACGACGCCTAGCTCAACGTTGATCTGCCGCATGCCGTCGCGAAGTACGGCTGCGGCTTCTCGCTCCCGGTGCATCTCGAGATCGTTGTCGTCGTCGGTATTGACACAGGCAAGAATACGCGGCGAGATGAACTGCGCCGACTCGTCGATGTCTCGCCGCACGAGCCAGTCGGTCAGAAATTCCTGGGCGGCGTCGTGCAGCTCGGAGGGCTCCTCACCATAGGGACGATTCGGCGGGAGAGGCGTCGGTATTTCGGGAGGCTCCCGTGAGAGGAGGTCGGGTCCGGCTTCCTCTTTCTCTCCGAACGGTAGACGACCGAAGACATCCTGCCACCAGGCGACGAAGCCGCTCCACCGTGCCGCATGTCGTTCGGGATTATCCCCGGCGCGAACGTCGGAGTTGGAAGAGGTCAGGTGGCCGTTGAACATGGCCTGGGGAAACTTGCTGGAACGATAGTCGACGTCGATGTCCGCCTTGTCGCCCTCCTCGGACATCGAGAACTGGATGCTCGGCAGACCTCCGCTTTGGCGATAGCTGTAGGGGTAGCCGACGTGGTAGACCGTGTTCAGGTGTCCGAGCTCGAATTGTTGCGATTGCTCCAGCACGTGTCGCGCGCCCTCCTTCAAATACACGTAGAGCCGGAACTGCTCGTCTCCCGAGCGGCCGTAGTACTGGCCGGCGATACGTTCGACCCCGGTAACGAGATCAATGGCACGGCCGAGGGAGCTTCCGCTCTCGTCGGTGAGCGCCGAGCTCATGAGCGCGTGGGTCACGGCGTCGTAGGTGGTGCGCTCGGAGATGGTGAGCGAATCGAAGTACTCCTGGGGGGACAGACCGAATCCCGTCCGCTCGTTGTAGGCCTCCGCGTATCCCTCGAAGAGCTCTTTCTGCACGTCCTCGAGGTCGGTGTAGCGGCTCACGCCGGTGTCGACATCGAGACTCGGGTCGGCGATGAGCTTTCCCGGCCAGTCGTACTCGAGGCCGACGAGCTCGAGCCGACCCGTCTGCATTCGAAAGTAAGCGACGGTGACCTTTCCCGGTTCGCCCGCCGACACCCGCACCGCGAAGTAACTGCCCTCGTCGGCAGAAGACGCGGCCGGAGGGATCGCGGGGGTCGGGGCGGCGGCACCGATGAGCTCATGCCTCTCTTGTTGATTGTCGAAGAGACTCCACTGGAAGGAATAGTTTCTCGGCCCCGAGAAGCCCCGTTCGACGGCGAGATCGGTGAAGTGGAGCTCATCGTCTCGCACCCCGAAGTCGACGATCGGCAGCACCTTCGCAAAGTAAGTCGCGAGAAGGCGATCTCTTCGCTCGATGAGGCACCTCACGATCCACGCCTCGGCCTCGGGATTGCTGTAGCGGCCGGTGCTCACGAGCGTTCGGATGTCGTCGTCGGTAAAAGCCGCGAGCTGCTTCGCCGCCCAGAACGTGTCGTCGGGAAGCCGATTGGCGAAAGGCGCTGTCACCGAGTCCGGCTTCCAGCGCTCGGGGTCGAAGGCCTCGTAACCGAACCGGCCCACCGAACGGTAACTACCGTAGTTGGCTCGCATCCACGCGGGAGTGTAGACGCCCATCCCCGCGACGTTCTCGAGAGTCTGGCTCAGATCGAGGAGCTTCTGGTTGCCGTCCCAGGCCTGTTTGCCCTCGCGGCCGCCGCTTCCCAATGTGGAGACGAAGTCGACGAGGTAATGACGAACGATGGGAGCGCCGTTCTCGCTGACGAGCACGTCCAGCGTGTTGACCGCTTGCATTTTCGTATGATTCAGCCAGGCGGAGAAGACGAAGAGGCCGCGCAGATCCCGACGATGCTCGTGGGGCACCGTGTCGTTCGGATCGTCGTGGCGCGTGCCAAAGACCTGATAAGGGCCGAGGAGCGATCCCCAGGATCCGGGTACTCGCGTCGCCACGGCGCGATAGCCGCGCCCCGGGTCACCGGCGACGTCGCCGAGGAAATCGTCGATGTCGATCTCTTGGAGGTCCTGGGTCCCGCCGATGCTCGTGACGCGCTCGGCGCCTTCCTCGATCGCGAGCCGATCGCGCTCGACCCGAACGATGTAGCTTTCGGGAACGTGGTAGCCGAGCGCGTGAAAAATCTTGGACGACACCACGTCCGCGCCCGTCGCCAGCTCCGGCCAGTCCGGGGGATCGAAACGGAGCAGATACATTTGATCGGTGGCATCGGCAATGAGAATGCCCGGACGGAAGCCGTACTTCTTCACCGTCAGCACCCGCCAGGGGCCGAGTGTCGCAGGCGGGCGATCCTCGCCCGGCCCCCGGCGAAGCTCCTCCTCCGTCATGCGGCGCCGTGCGTGCCGATTTTCGTACCAGGGGCTATCCATCACCTCACCGAGAGTGCTCACCCCGCCCGCCGGAATCACGCCGCGCTCGGGATGGCCCTCGCCCGGCGTTCCGAACGCGTTGCTGAAGAACTCCAGGATGGAGCTCAGGGCGCGCCGCTGCGGATCCGGCGTCGGCCAGAGCTCGGGGACCTTCTCGAGCGGATCGTCCGGATAGAACTTCTGAGCGAGGGCCGGCGCCGCCAGGAGCGAAACCATCAAGAGGGAGACGCCGAGCTTCACTCGTAGATCCCCCACCTCGTCCTGAAGATGTCGCTGAAGGTCCACATGAAGCGAAAGCCCTCTCGACCCGCGGCGAAGTCGATTCTCATTACGTAGGCGTCCTGGAGCTTGAATCGGAAGCCAATCCCTCCGCTCCATTCGAGATCGGTGAAGTCGA
>DASPGQ010000765.1 GCA_035620555.1 Vicinamibacteria bacterium | reverse complement strand
GGAAGCGCACGAAGGTCGGCGCGCCGCACGTGAGCTCCAGAGTACTGGAGGTCGACTCCCACGATGTCTTGACCCCGCTGGCGGTAGCGGTCGACGATGGCCCCTTCACCGGCCCCGACGTCGAGAATTCGGGCGTTCTTTTCGACTTCGCTCATCACTCCGTCGAGCCAGGCGATCTTCCGGCGGTAGATCGGCGCGTAGCTCCAGCTCGGATCCAGACAGCGGTGGTAATCACCGCGAAGCGCATAGTCACCGGCTCGTTCTTCGAGCACGCCGCTCATGGCTCGACGACCCGCTCGGAGCCCGTATAGACGTTCATGGTTTCGCCTCGCAGGAAACCGACGAGGGTCATGCCCAGCTCGCGCGAGAGGTCGACGGCGAGGCTCGAAGCGGCCGACACGGCGGCAACGAACGGGATACGCGCCATCAAGGCTTTCTGCACGATCTCGAAGCTCGCCCTGCCGCTCACCATGAGGATCCGCCCCTGCAGGGGAAGGGCGTCGTCGAGAAAGCTCGCCCCCACGACCTTGTCCACGGCATTATGGCGGCCTATATCCTCACGCAGCACCAGCAAGTCTCCATTCGCGTCGAAGAGCCCCGCTGCATGAACCCCCCCGGTCGCGTCGAATCCATCCTGGGCGGAGCGCATTCGACCGGGCAGAGTCCGCAACAGGGTTGCGCTCACGCGGAGCTCGTCGTCCGCCACGGACGGGGCCTGCAACCGGACGGATTCGATGGTCAGCTTTCCGCAGAGACCGCAGCTCGACGCCGACACGAAATTCCTTTGCCAGCCTCGTTTCTTCAGATTCACCTGCTTTCCCGAGACGACGTTGATCACGTTGCCCAGGTCGGGGCGTTTGCTGTTGCGACGAGGCCCGATGGAGACGAGCTCCTCGCGTTTACGGAGAATGGCCTCGGTCAGCAGAAATCCAGCCGCGAGCTCCTCGTCGTGCCCGGGCGTTCTCATGACCACGGCGACGCTCTTGTCGTCGAGCCGGATCTCGAGCGGCTCCTCGATGGCGAGCTCGTCGTGGCGCGCCGTTCTCTTCGAACGCTCGATACGCTCGACCGGAGCGGCCACCGAGCGGTTGTCACGGGTCGAAACGGGAATAAGCTCCTCCTGCCGCGATTATAACAGCGCGATGCACTGCCGCCCGCATGGACCCTGCTGGCTCGAGCCGCCATCTCTGAGGCGTAGAAGGCGTCGCCTGGCGTGTGAGCGATTGCTAGCATTTGCTCACTGCTGGTAGATTACCAACTGGAGGGATGGTGACATGCCCAGCGTGCAGATCAGCGCTCGAATCGACAAGACGCTCAAGAAAGCGATCGAGAAATACTGTAAAGCGCGCGGAATCGTGATGAGCCATTTCATCCAGGAGGCGCTCCTCGACCGCCTCGAAGAGCTCGAGGACATAGAGAATCTCAAGAAGATTCGCCACGAGCCGACCCGGCCGTTGTCCGAGGTCCTCGCCGAGCTCAAGCTCGATGGCAAGTTGTAGAGTTCGAATCTCGAGAAGTGCCGAGAAAGCTCTGAAGAAGCTCCCGCGTGATGCTCGAGAGCGGGTCGTGGCGGCCATGGTCGGGCTGGGCGAGAATCCGTTTCCGCCAGGTGTGCGAAAACTGTCCGGGTACGACGACGTATTCCGGATCCGGGTGGGCAACTATCGGATCCTCCACAGTGTTTCCGAACGCGAGTTGATCATCATCGTTTTGAAGATCGGCCATCGGGGGGACCTCTACCGATAATTGGCAGCGATGGATTGTTCAAAAGACTTGCGACGGCAAAGCTCAGGACAGGATCACAAAAGCGTAATAACGATGTCCGCGCTTCACACGATAGGTCTCGAAGTCCGATCGATCGACGGTGAAGATCTTTCTCGTACCTAACTCCTCGGCGGCGGCCACCAGCGAGGCGTCCGACAGATCCATGGGATGATCACGATATCTTTCCATCAGCTCGAACTCGCGGACCAGCAATGCCGGACTCGAGAACCAGACCGACAGTCCACGCTCAGCAACGAAATCGCGAAGCCGATCCGCTCCCTGGCTAGACGGAGTGAGCATGTGAAACGCTTCGGTGAGGACGGGAACCGTCGTGACCAAAGGCTCTCGAATCTTCTTCAGAGCGTCCACGGAATTCCGGTGCTCGGAGTCCTTCGGATCGAACAGCGCCACCAGCGGGCCAGTGTCCGTCAGTATCAACGACGGTGTTTCTTCCGAAGAGCTTCCCGTACGCCGCCCCGGACGTCGGTCGATGACGCGATGGCGTACCCGCCCGGCCCCAGGTCGAGCCGCTGATATACGTCGAACGGGGATTGCGACGCGTGCCTGGCCAACTCCTCGCGAAAGGCGGCGATTCCGCGTTTGAGAACCTCGGAGATCGACAGTCCTGTCGCCTGCCTTATCTCTTCCAGCGTCTGCTCGGTCTCGTCGTCGAGCCTGACGGTTCTCGTGCCCACGGCCTCAACCTCTCGTCGTCGTAATACACATCGTATTACAGCGAACCGGGACGGTCAAACGACTATAGAAGCGCCCCTTTTGACGTTCGGGGCTTCGACGTAGAATCGGCGTCGGAGGTGGGACTATGTCACCATTTGGGATCGTGCTGGTGCCTGCCATCATTACCCTGGCCGTTACCATTCTCAGACTCGTCGGGGAACTGAACGGTTGGTCCCCTGCGCTCTTCGATCCGGAGGCCGGAGGCGGTGGAGCGATTGTGGGAATCGCCTGGCTCGTACCGATCTTCGGAATCTACTTCGCCTGGAAGCTCTACCACTCGGGAAACCTTTCCGCTTCCTACCGGACTCTGGGCTTCGGCGCTCTCGGGCTCGCCGCGTTCGTCGTCATTGCCTTCGGTGGGAGCATGCTCTTCGGTCTCGACCCGAATCAGGTCTCGCTCGCTTCGCTCGTCGTGACGATCCTTGCCGCTCTGGTGGGACTTGGCATCGCCTACGCGGGCTCCCCCGTCCTGGGAAAGACCCTCGTCGTCTATGGTCTCGCGGCAAGGATTCCCGTCATCCTCGTCATGCTCCTCGCGATTCTCGGAAACTGGGGGACGCACTATGACGTCGTTCCCCCTGGGTTTCCGGAGATGGGTGCTTTCAGCAAATGGTTCCTCATCGGCGTCGTGCCCCAGCTCACGATCTGGATGGGATATACCGTGGTACTGGGCGCGATCTTTGGAGGGATCGCGCTTCTGGTCGCCGAGCGACGGCGAGCGGCAGTGCGGACGGCCTGAGCGGCTTTCAAACCGAGTGGCGAGGGCGGGTAAGGCCGATCGCCACGACTCGGACAGGTAGGCGTCCCCGTGTGCCGCTAAGAACCGCAGTCAAACCCGTTGATTCACCCAGGGAGGAGGTGTAAAACCGCCGCGATGAATCACATGCTTCTTCTTCTGGTCGCCCTTTCCGGATCTGCTTCTACCCAGGAGCCCATTCGCGTCTTCATCTCCGTCGACATGGAGGGCATCGGAGGCATCGCTCACTCCGAGATGACCTCCGCGGAGGGAGCGGAGTACGAGCGCGGCCGGAAGCTCATGGTGGGCGAGGTGAACGCAGCGATCGAGGGCGCCCGCGAAGCCGGCGCGACTGACTTCCTGGTGAACGACTCGCACGGCAGCATGAGGAACGTCAAGGTGGAGGATCTGCTCCCGCCGGTACGGCTCATCAGCAACAACTCGAAGGCGCTGGGCATGATGGAGGGAATCAGTGCCGATTTCGACGCGGTGTTCTTCATCGGATACCACTCGATGGAAGGAGAGCCCGGGGTCATGGCCCACACCGGCTCGGGCGGCGTCGTGGGACGAATCCAGGTCGACGGCCGGGCGATGAGCGAAGGCGGTTTGAACGCGAGGGTCGCGGGAACGTTCGGCGTTCCGGTCGCGCTCGCGACGGGAGACGAGGACTTCGTGAAGGAGATCCGGACCCTGGTCGATTCGGACTTGGTGACGGTGCCGGTGAAACGGGCAATCCGTCTTCAGACCGCGGAGCTTCTGCATCCGGAAGAGTGCCGCCGCCTCATCCGGGAAGGCGCGCGCCAGGCGATCGAGAATCTACGCACGTTCCGGCCGACGAGGCCCACGACCCCGACAACCGTCGAGCTCACATACAAGAATCCCGACCTCGCCGACATCGCGTCCGCGATCCCGACGGTCGAGCGCGCGTCGAGGTACGCGGTGCGGTTCCAATCGGACGACTTCGTGAGCGCCTACAAGCTCATCCGGGTGCTGTACCGGAACATTCCGGAATAATTGGGGAACGGCGCGGAGCTATGCCCCCGGAGTCCGAACCGTTTGTGCGTCGCCTCGAGTGTCTCTGGGCTCGTGTCAAGGAAGGCACCCCTTTTGTTTACCCACTTCGGCGGCTGCGGCCTGTTCCACGAGAATACCCGCGTCCCGTTGAAGCAAGAACCCCGCCTGTGAGCGCGAAGCTCATCGGCGCCAAAGGCTTGACGTTGGGTATAACCTTGGTTATACTCGCTCCATGAAGACAGCGATTTCCGTTCCCGACGCCGTTTTCGACGCCGCCGAGGACGCAGCCCAACGTCTGGGCTGGAGCCGGAGCGAGCTCTATACGAAGGCCATCGCCGAGTTCCTCGAAAGACATAGGGGGGACAAAGTGACGGAGGCTCTCGATAGGGTGTACGGTAAGCACCCATCGACGCTTGACCCCGTCCTCGAGAAGCTTCAATACATTTCACTGTCTGAAGAGGAGTGGTGAAGGTGCAGCGGGGCGAGGTCTGGTGGGCGGGCCTGCCGAAGCCGGTGGGATCCGGTCCAGGCTACACCCGACCCGTTCTGGTGGTGCAGTCGAACAGCTTCAACGCCAGCCGAATACGAACCGTGATCGTCGCGGCATTGACCAAGAACACCGCTCTGTCCGAGGCGCCGGGTAACGTGCTCGTCGGCCGGAGAGAATCGGGACTCAGAACAGAATCAGTGGTCAACGTTTCCGCGATTCTCTCCGTAGACAGGAGCTTGTTCAAAGAGCGGGCTGGCCGGCTCTCCTCGAGGGCGATGGCGAGAGTCGATGAGGGATTGCGGATCGCGCTCGGCCTTTGAATTCCTCGGCAACTCCCAGTTCGCCGGTAGAGAACAGCGTCCGAGGGGTGGTTCTTCTCCGGAACGTCAGCAAGACAGCGCTTGGAAGGGAGGGCCTATCAGTCCCAGGTGAGAAGCCAAGGCGGAGACGTCTTTCACGAAGATGCGGTTTCCCGAGACCGGGGGGCTGCGCCCAGGTGACGCTCGGTGCGACCTGGTAGCGAGCGAGCACCTCTAGCCCGGTGCGGCTCGAGCGGACGGTCGAGAAGCTATCCGTCGTCTTCGAGGGAGAGAATCGTGTCGCCGGCGCGGACGATGGCGGCGTTCTCCTCTCGTCGCGCGACACGCACTGCCGCGATTAAAGCAGCTCGATGCTATGCTGCCCGGCCGGAGCATGCTGGGTCGAGCCGCCATCTATGTCTGGGGGATCGTCGTCTTCGCGGCGAGCGAGATCCTCGCCTCGGCGCTCGGCGTGCGCTTCGCCGACGAGACGCTTGGACGGCTGTACCAGTATCTCGATCCCGTCATTCTGAGAGACGATCTCCTTTCGGGCCTGTATTACCTGCATTCCCAGCCGCCGCTCTTCAACCTGGGTCTCGGCGTGGTTCTGAAGCTCTTTCCCGGCTCACACGCGGCGGCCTTCTCCCTTGCCTTCGGTGTCCTGGCGCTCGGCCTTCTTCTCGGGATGGCCTGGCTCTTACGGTCCCTCGGCGTCTCCGATGGCGTGAACGGCTTGGTCTGCCTCCTGTTCGCCCTCCACCCCAACTTCCTCGTCTACCGCCATTGGCTGTTCTATACCCTTCCGGTCGCTTTTCTGCTGGCGGCGGGTGCGATCGCCCTGAAGCGCTCCGCGGTCACGGCGTTCTGCGTTCTCGCGGGCGTTCTGATGTTGACCCGCTCGGTGTTTCACCCTCTATGGTTCGTCCTCGCGGTCGCCGTGCTCGCCTTCATCGGAGAGCCGGGAGCTCGGCGAAGATTGATTGCCGGGGGAGTCGTGACCCTTTTCGTGGTGAACTTGTGGTTCTTGAAGAACGAGCGTCTCGTCGGAAGCTTCACCGCGAGCACCTGGCTGGGACTGAGTTTGTCGAAACGATGGCCCCTGTCGCAGAGCGAGACGGTCGAGCTCAAGAGACGGGGTGCCCTGCCCCCGTTCTGGCACCGCCGCCCCTTTCGGGAGCCGCGCGAGCTCGAGGGCTACGGCTTCTTTCGCCCGGTCGAGGGCCTGCATCCGGCACTCGGGGCGCCCTACAAGTCGAACGGGGAGCCGAACTTCAACCATCAAGACTACGTCGACATCTCGACGGCTCTGCTCGATGGCAACCTCTACCTGATGCGAAACTACCCGGCACGCTATGCCCGGCGGGTGGCTACTTCGCTCCTGCTCTTTCTTCAACCCGGGCCGAACTCGGTCGATTTCCTCGTCGACTACGATTTCGAGAGAGTCGGTCGTTATCGAGACGCGATCACCCGCTTCGTCTTCTTCGGCGGAGGATTCGAGCGACCCATCCGGATGTTGACTCCACGGCCGAACTTGTTGCTTGTCCTCTTTCCACTCCTCCTGGCGGTGGGTGTGCTCGAGCTCAGAGGCTCGCGAGGGCGAGAGGTCTACGCCTTCCTTCTCGTGACGGTGATGTGGGTGACCCTGGTTGCGAACCTCGTCGAGATCGGAGAAAACGACCGGATGCGCTGGGAAGTCGAGCCCTTTCTTGCGATCTGGTTGGCCGTCCTCCTCGAGAAGCTGCGAGGCAAGCTCAGGTCTTCCGCGGCGGCTGAAAGGGTCTGAGCTCGATCCGGCTCGCGAGAGCACGATGGTCCTGAGTGAGGATGCTCGTCACCATCTCCGCGACGTCTTCGGGAGTGAGTCTCCACGAGTCGCCTTCACCCGACGAACGGCCCGCGAACTCCGTGGCCACGCTTCCGGGCATCACGTAGGCCACCTTGATGTTCTCGTAGCGGAGGTCCAGCATCATCGCCTCGCTCAGACCTTCGAGACCGAACTTGGAAGCGTTGTAGGCGGCGCCTCCGGAGAAGGCGTTTTTCCCTGCGAGAGAGCTGATGTTGACGATCGTCCCTCCCCCGCGCTTCTTCATGTAGGGTATCGCCGCCCGGGAGCAATGAAAGACCCCGGTCAGGTTCGTTCCGATGACCTGGTCCCACTCCTCTGGCTCGATGGCGGAGACGTGCTTGAACAGACCCACCCCGGCGTTGTTGACGAGGACGTCGACACCGCCAGCCTCCCGCGCAGCGAAGTCCATGAGCTCCGCGACCTCATCGTAGCGACGTACGTCGCAGGCCAGGCCGTGGGCGTCGATGCCCGTTCGCTTCATGGTATCGACGGCATCGGCAACATCGGATCGACGCCGGGCCGATAGAACGACGGTGCCCCCGGCTCTACCGAGCGATTCGGCGATCGCTCGCCCGATCCCGCGCGTCGAGCCAGTGATGACCGCGACCTTCCCCTTCACTTTTTTCTTTCTCTCATCTTGACGACGCACCGAAGCGAACGTTAGCCTTATCACACTCATCGAAGGAGATCGAGACTTGTCCCAGCAGCTGGCGCTCAAGGTATGGTCGGTCGTGGCTCGCCACCTCCACGAGGGAAGCGGCATCGTGATCCTCCACAAGACGTGGGACGCAAAAAACGGCGCGTTCCTGGTTTTTCCCTCGTACTCGGGCCAGGACCCGGATGCGCTCAAGCCACATGCCTGGATGAGCCTTCGTCACGAGCTCAAGGCTCCCCTGGGTGGGCATACTTTCATTCGGGACTACGCCGAGGTGGTCGATAGGATCCCGATCCAGTCCCTACGCGCTCTGCGCCTCGTCGACGCCGAGCATGCTTTGACGCCGCATGAGGCCGAGCGCCGATACCGAGAGGGATACGGCCTCGTGGCGGTCGTGCTCCGGGTCTACCACCTTCCCCGTGCCTACAAGTTCTACGACATCGCCGAAAAAGAGGGGGAGGATGAGTTCGTGCCGCTCCCTTTCGAAGTGGCCTTGGAGGATCTCACCCCTGCGATCGACGATGCCGAGTTCGAGCGGAGGCACGCGAAGCTGAAGGCGGCCCTTCCCGCCGCCGCTACAAAAGAGTAGCGATCGATCAGCCGGATAGCCGTCGAAGATAATCATCGTGACCGGAGACCGACAGCACCCATTCGTCGAGCCAAGCCAGAAAACCCTCGCGGGTTCGCGACACGGCGTGGTAGTCGTGAAAGAAACCGTGGTCCCGGTCGTAGTAACCGTAACAGGGCGAGGGATGACACCCTCGCGGGGCGTGTACCACGGCGGAGACGAGAAAACCAGGCACGAGAGTACGGTTGGGCTCACCGCAAATCAGGTCGCTCGCGACGATCTCCTCCGCGAGCAGGACGACCGTTCCCGCCGCGCGGGCCGCATCCTTGACCACGCCGAGGTTTCCGATCACGTGGGCGTTGCCTTCCGCGTCGGCGCGCTGCACCGCGAGAACGGCCACGTCGGGTCTGAGTGCCTGCACGCCGACCAGCCGGTCCCCGGTGAAGGGGCATACCATCGGTTGCAGGTGCGGATTCGAGGCGAGCAGGTCCGTTCCGAGTGCGGTTCGTGCCGGAAGATAAGGAACCCCGAGCGCGGCGGCGTGTAAGGCGAGCGCGAGCGTCAAGTTCGAGTGATCGACGACCTGAATTCGATTGGGCTCGGAATGCTCGACCGCCCGGCGAAAGTTGTGGCCCGAGCCTGCGGAGACGTTGCCAACCCATGCGGCGATGACCCGCTCGACCGCCCCGGCGCCAATCAGGACGTCGAACAGCATGTCGGAGATCGGAGCGACGAGCGTCAGCCCCCGACGCTTCTGCCGAACGATCTCGTATCCGCAGGCAAAAGGTATGAGCGCCTCGAGCCCGGCACCGAGCACGACCGTGCAGCCATCGGGGATGAAGCGTCGCACCGCATCCTCGAGAGAGGTCAGTTTGGACACTCCACTCACTTTCCACGAAAGATCGGCTTTCGCTTTTCGAGGAACGCTCGGAGTCCCTCGACCATGTCCTCGGTCGCGGCCAGCTCATCGCGGTAGAGAGCTTCGATTTCTTCGAGTCCCTCGAGCGCCCGGGGCAGCCCGAGCCGAAGCGCTTTCTTGGCGATGCGGAGAGCCGCCGGGCTTTTTTCCGCGAGCGAGCGGAGGAGCACCTCGGCTTCCGCCTGCAAGGCGTCCTCGCTCACGACTTTGGTGACGAGGCCGAAGTCCTCGGCTTCTCGAGCCGACAGCCGCCGGCCCAGAAGCACGATTTCTGCCGCCCGCTTGCTGCCGAGGAGCTTCGGATAGATGGCAGCTCCCAACGGGGGAAAGCATGCCAGGTCGATCTCCGGCTGGGCGAAGGCCGCCTCGTCCGTGGCGATCACGAAATCGCAGCAGGCCAGAAGCTCCATCGCCCCGCCGAACGCGTGCCCGGAAACGAGGGCGAGGGTGATGGCGTCGAGTCGAAGCAGCTGTCGACACACGCCGTGGAACCGTTCGAGCATCTCGTTCAGCCGCTCGGGAAGATGATCCCGGACGTCCACTCCCGCGGAGAAGACCTTCTCGGCGGAATCGAGGATAACGACGTGCACGTCGGTCCGAGAGCCAATGTCGTCGAGTCCTCGAGAAAGCTCTTTGAGCATGTCTCCATCGAATACGTTCAACGGAGAATGCGACAACGTCAGTCGTGCCCTTGGCGGGGCGTAGGAGAGTCTGACCCTCATAGCCAGAAGGAATCCGGATCGAAGGATCGGAGAAGCTCGAGCTCGTCTCGGCGGGGCAGGGGAGTCGGACCACAATCCGCGCTCTTCCGCAGCGGCCAGCCGGTGGCTGAGGCAACTTCCTCGGGCGAGCTCATCGGATGATAGGAGTGAAGCGTGGCTTCGTGCGATTCGGGATCGAATCTCAAGACGGCGAGGTCGGTGAAGACGGCCACCGGGCCACGCCCTCGGAGCCCGGTGCGCTCGCGCCACCCGCCTCCATCACCGTGCCCGGGTGAGGTCAGATGGTGGACCCGATCCACGAGGCGGTGCTTGTCGTGCTTGAGGAGGACGGCAACCCTTCCCGCGAGCGAAGCGATGTCGGAGGCCCCTCCGCTGCCCGGCAGCCTCGTCCCGGGCACGCGGGTGGAGTTCAGGTTGCCGAACCGATCGACCTCGGCCGCCCCGACGAACCCGAGGCTTACGCGACCCGACTGAAGAAGCCCCATGACATCGAGCATGTCGGTGGCGCTGGTGGCAAGCCGGACGTTCGGAGCATCGCTCATGGTGAACAGAGGGCTCGCCGCCGCTCTCTCCCGGATCAGGCCGTTCTCGTAGAGCCCCACGGCGTTCCGGGCGTGAGTGGCCTGGGCGAGTCGGAACGCGAGGAGCGGAAGCCGCATTCCCACGAACACCAGCTCCCCATCGCCGATCTCACGGGCGGCGGCAGCCACCATGAGCTCCTTCGCCGTGGGCGTCGTCTCGTCCGCCACCATCACCCTCTTCGTTCGTCAAGAGATGCTAACATTAGCCATAAAGCCTCTGTGGTATAAAAGGTGCGCAACGAGAAAAGGAGAGATCTAGTCAATGGGCAGGGATTCGCTGAGTGTTACTGACAACCGCACGGGCAAGACCTACGAGATTCCCATCGCGCACGGCGCCATCCATGCCAAGGATCTCCGACAGATCCGGGTCGACGACGACGACTACGGTCTCAAGAGCTACGACCCCGCATTCATCAATACGGCGTCCTGTAAGAGCCGCATCACTTTCATCGACGGGGAGAAGGGAATCCTTCGCTATCGCGGCTACCCCATCGAGCAGCTGGCCGAGCAGGCCGATTACCTCGAAGTCGCCTACCTGATCCTGTTCGGCGAGCTTCCCACGAAGGCGCAATACGACGACTGGGTCCACCACATTACTCACCATACGATCGTCCACGAGTATGTGAAGAAGCTTCTCGACGGTTTTCGCTATGACGCCCATCCGATGGGAATGCTGATCGGCGTCGTCGGGGCACTCTCCACGTTCTACCCCGACGGCAAGCGAGTCCAGGATCCGATGTCGAGGCGGCTCCAGACCTATCGCCTGATCGCCAAGATGCCTACGCTCGCGGCGTTCGCCTATCGGCACAGTATCGGCATGCGCTACACCTATCCCGACAACGACCTGCCCTACACCAAGAACTTCCTGAAGATGATGTTCGCGATGACACCGAGCTTCGACGCCGATTCGGTGTTGGCGAAGGCGCTCGACGTCCTGTTCATCCTTCACGCCGATCACGAGCAGAACTGCTCGACGAGCGCGATGCGTTGCGTCGGGAGCTCAGAGTCCGATCCTTACTCGGCGACCGCCGCTGCCGCGGCAGCGCTCTACGGTCCACTTCATGGCGGAGCCAACGAGGCCGTTCTCCGAATGTTGAACGAGATCGGGAGCAAGGAGAAGGTGCCCGCCTACATCAAACGCGTGAAGGAGGGCGAGGTACGGCTCATGGGCTTCGGCCATCGGGTATACAAGAGCTACGATCCCCGCGCCACCATCATCAAGAAAACTGCACACCAGGTCTTCGAGGTCACGGGGAAGAATCCGCTCATCGATATCGCCGTCGAGCTCGAGCGCATCGCCCTGCAGGAGGACTACTTCGTGAAGCGGCGTCTCTACCCGAACGTCGACTTCTACTCCGGCATCATCTACGAAGCGATGGGTTTTCCGGTGAGCATGTTCCCCGTGCTCTTCGCGATTCCCCGCACGTCGGGCTGGATCGCGCAATGGGAGGAGATGCTGACCGA
>DASPGQ010000764.1 GCA_035620555.1 Vicinamibacteria bacterium | reverse complement strand
GCGCCCCAGACCGGCCGCGGCGGCAAGGGCGAGGGGTCGATCCTCGGCGCTCTCGGCGGCATCGGGGGGATGCTGGAACGCTGACCTTCTGGCTCGGCGCATCGCGGAGGCCTCCGACTTCGAGGGGCTTCGCCCATGGGGATGCGTCGTGATACCCCCAAGAATCTCCCGAGCGCTGCTTCGATAACGCTTCTAACCCACGGATTCAACCGGACTTCCGAGCTCTCGACCGAATATTCCGTTGGTACACTTCGTGCAAAGCATTAAGCGGGTCGAGGGGGTCTCCTGCTTCTACGGGGCTGATTGGGCGCGTGCATCCTCAAGTCGTGAACACGTTTCGAAAGCTGGCCCGGGAGCGGCGCACCGGCGTTCTCACCTGTGAAAGTGCTGCCGTCACCCGCCGGATCGTTTTCCACGAGGGCGGGATTACCGCCACGCGTTCTTCCTCCGACGACGAACGTCTCGGCGAGGTCATGGTCCGTCGAGGGTCGATCACCGATCAGCACTTGAAAGATGCCTCGCTCTTCGCTCGAAAGGGAAGGAGGCTCGGCGAGGTGCTCGTCGAGCTCCGCGTCATCGAGTTTGCCGAGGTCGAAGACCTCGTTCGCACTCAGCTTCTCGAAGTCGCATCGAACGTCATGATCTTTCCGCCCAAGAAAATGGCCTTCGCGTCGGGCGAAAGCCGCCTCACTCCCGCCGTGTCGAATCCGGTTCCGGTTCTCGACGTCATCATGGAAGCCGCCAGGCGAACCCCCGCGATCGAGGAGCACTTGAAGCGTCTTCTGGAAGACGAGCGTCATCTTTCCCTGAGCCGGGAATCGATGGTCCTGATGGAGCGGGTCAGCCTGCAGCCCCACGAGGCCTTCATCCTCTCTCGCATCTCCGGCTCGGAGCCCTCGCGATCGGTTTTCGCCCTGAGCCCGCTGTCGGAGGAGCAGACGGCGCGAGCCGTACTCGGCCACCTTTATGTCGGGATCCTGGAGCTGCGGGACAACCCGAACACGCACGGCCTGGCTCTGGTGAACTAGCCAGCCTCGAGCATCGGCGACGATGCCCTCTATCCGCGAACGGTCCGAACCGCCTTCGCGAATTCTTGAGCGCTCTGGTAACGGGCTTCGGCTTTCTTCGCGAGCGCCTTTTCGACGATGGGATCCCACTCGGGGCTGACCTTTCGCGCTGGGTTGGCGGTCGAGGGAGGAGGAGGCGTTTTCTGCAGGATCGAGAACATCACGTCGGTCGGCGCGGCGCCATCGAAAGGCCTCTTGCCTACCAGCAGCTCGTAGAGGACCACGCCGAGGGAGAAGACATCGCTCCGTGCGTCGACTTTCTTTCCGCTCACCTGCTCCGGGGACATATAGGCGGGCGTTCCGAGGATGCTTCCCGTCGCGGTCATGCTCGACTCCACGACGCGGGCGATGCCGAAATCCATCACTTTGATAACACCCGTCTTCGGCGTGATCATGATGTTGTCCGGCTTGACGTCCCGATGAAAGACGCCGTTGTCGTGAGCGTGCTGGAGCCCTTTCGAGGCTTCGATGATCACGTGCTTGATCTGAGGCACCGTGAGCTGCGTCGAACGGGTGAAGTTCTTCAGCGTATCGCCATCGACGAACTCCATGACGATGTAGGCGACGCCGTCCTCGCCTTCGAAGCTGTCGAAGATGGTCACGATGTTGGGATGCGTCAGCTTCCCGGCGGTCTTGGCTTCGCGCACGAAACGATGGCGTAGCTCGATCGCCTGCTGGGACGACATCTCCAGGTCCGGCCGCATCATCTTGATCGCTACCTTGCGATCGAGCTTGGTGTCCTGCATGAGGAGGACCTCGCCCATCGCGCCTTTCCCCAGCGCCTTGATCATTCGGTATCGGCTGCCGGGATTTCCCGGCTGAGGCTCGACACCAGGCATGCTATGTGCCACGGCCGAGGCGCCCGCTCCCGGCAGGGTCGGCACGAAGCTGCTCTCGACGTCGCCGGGGGAGGACGCAGCAGCGCTATAGTCGCCGGTGACGGCGGTTTCCTCGATCGAAGCCGGCGGCGGAGTTCGTGGCGGCGTCGGCGAGTAGGGTACCGACGAAGACCCGCCGATCAAACTCGAGGCGCCCAGCTGCGTGCCGACGCCGGCCTGGCGGAGGGCTTCGATGCGTTGGGCGACATCCCCGAAGTTTGGATCCATATCGAAAACGCGCTTGTAGCAAAGAAGGGCCTTGTCGAGCCGGTTGCGGCTCTGGAAGTCGAAGCCGAGGTTCAAGTAAATGGTCTTCATCTCCTCGCTCATCGGGAGCCGGCTGAAGGTCGCGATGGCGAGGTCGAGGCTGCCCTTCTCCTGGAACGCGAGCCCCTTTTCGAGCACCGCCTCGGCGATCTGAGTCTTCGCTTCTCGGACCTTGGCGGTTTCGGCTTCTTTGGCCTTCTCGGTCGAACGCAGTTTGAGGAAGACGGTGGTGGCGAACGGGAAGGCGACCGCCAAAGCCGGATACATGGGCGGCCACCAAATCGAATTGATGATGAAGAGATAAAGCGAGAGGGCGAGCACGGACAAAAGGAGGACGATTGCCGACGCAAGCAGCCAAGGTGTCGGAAGGCGCGGAAACAAGAGGATGCCGGCGACGGCCAGGGCAGCCACGAGCCCGAGCTCGAGGCCGATGCCCCAGCTCGGGGCACGAAGGAAATTCAGGAAGAAGAAGTTATCGAGAAATGCGGCATGGAGGACCACACCGGGCAACGTCCAGCCAAATGGAAATTCTCTGTCGTCGAGCCCCTCGGCGGCCATGCCGACTAGGACCGCCTTGCCCCCAAGCTCCCGCTCACCGACGTCGCCGCGAAGGACGTCCACGAAGGAATACCTCGGGAATGCGGCTCCGAGGTTGGTCGTCGTCCAGTTGATCCAGGTTTCGCCATTCTGCAGGATCGGGATCTCGTTATAGCCCACCCGTAGATGACTCTCGGTGACCTCGATCTCCTCGAGCGGAAGGTCGTAGACGCGCGCCACCTGCAAGGAAAAGGAGGGATAGGAACGGTCCCCGTGCCGGATGAGCAGCGGAGCCTGCCGAAGCGTGCCATCCGAGCTCGGAAGCATGACCACGTGACCGAAAGCAGCCGCCGCTTCGGCCAGCACCGGCGACGGCGGCTCGACGCCGGGAGCGGGAATCACGTTCAGGAACGGAACGTCGAAGCGAGGGACGGCTTGGTTAACGATATAGTCGGGAGGCGCCACACCTGGCGGGCTCGGGTCGCCGGCATTGTTGAAGGCCATCCCGAACACGATGTTCTTGGACGTTCGCATGGCTTCGGCAAGGGCATCGTCCTCCGGGGTCTCCCGGGAAAACGTGATATCGAAGCCGATGACATTGGCGCCCGCCTCCTGGAGCTTTTCGATGAACCGCACATACTTATCGCGGGGCCACGGCCAGCGCTCGGGCTCCGCATTGAGCGACTTTCCATCGATTTCGACGATGACCACTTGGGTACTCGCTTCGCGGTCGCCGCGGATGAGATACCAGAAGTCGAGGAACCGGAGCTGCAAGGACTGGCCGATACCCAGCAACATGCAGGCGAGAGCGACGAAGCCAGCGATGGCGGCGAACAGAGTCAGGCGGCGCGTCGCCTGCGCTTGCTCGTCAAAGAGGAGTCGGCCGTCGCTCATGTCTCACGAATGTTCCTCGGGCGTGGAACCGGGGCCTTCGACCCGCCAGACAAAGTGTCGCTGGGGCGCCTCGTCCTAGCGCTCACCCCGATAGGGCACGAAATCGTACCACCGCAGCCGAAAGCTGGCAACCAAATCTGTCCGGCCTTGACTCGGGTGGTCGTGCATCGGGCACAACCTACCCCGTGACCCCGGCAATGCGGGTCGAACCCT
>DASPGQ010000763.1 GCA_035620555.1 Vicinamibacteria bacterium | reverse complement strand
TTTGCTCCCCTAGCTTTCGCGCCTCAGCGTCAGTACCGGTCCAGAGAGCCGCCTTCGCCACCGGTGTTCCTCCCAATATCTACGCATTTCACCGCTACACTGGGAATTCCACTCTCCTCTCCCGGACTCAAGACGAGCAGTTTCTCCCGCCATTCCACGGTTGAGCCGTGGGCTTTCACGAGAGACTTGCCCGCCCGCCTACGCGCCCTTTACGCCCAGTAATTCCGAACAACGCTAGCCCCCCCCGTATTACCGCGGCTGCTGGCACGGAGTTAGCCGGGGCTTCCTCGTAGGGTACCGTCAACGACCGAGGGTATTGATCTCGATCGCCTTCGTCCCCTCCGACAGGAGTTTACAACCCGAAGGCCTTCGTCCTCCACGCGGCGTTGCTTGTTCAGGGTTTCCCCCATTGACAAAAATTCCCCACTGCTGCCTCCCGTAGGAGTCTGGGCCGTGTCTCAGTCCCAGTGTGGCCGTCCGCCCTCTCAGGCCGGCTACCAATCGTCGCCTTGGTGAGCTCTTACCTCACCAACTAGCTAATTGGCCGCAGGCTTCTCCTCAGGCGCCAGGCCCCGAAGGGTCCCCAGCTTTGATCGTCAACCCTTATGAGAAAACGATGTCATGCGGAATTAGCCCAGGTTTCCCTGAGTTATTCCCCACCCGAGGGCAAATTACCCACGTGTTACTCACCCGTCCGCCGCTCTACTTGGGAGCCGAAGCCCCCTTTCGCGCTCGACTTGCATGTGTTAGGCACGCCGCCAGCGTTGATTCTGAGCCAGGATCAAACTCTCGAGTTTAAAGTGTTTACGGCGTCGACCGGCCGTTGACCGATCGCCACCGAAACCCGAGCACCCCTTCGGCCTGGCGGCCCAAGAGGCTTCAATCCATAGCAAAAACTCGCTTGGCTTGGACTCGCTCTACCTAGTTTTCAAAGAACAAGCCCCTCTGGGGCAATTGCGTAGGTTACACAACAAGACACTTCAAGTCAAGGGGTTTTCACGATAGGATCGCACCGTGCTTTTTCTACTCACCGTCCTGTCTCAACTCTCTTCCGCTTTGGAACCGCATCTCGTGGTCACGGGTCGCGCCGTGATCTCGGCTCAGCCCGAGCGCGCGGCGGTCGACGTCGGCGTCATCACCGAGGCGCCCGAAGCGCAGGCTGCCGCAAGTCAGAACGCCTCAAAGCTCGACCGCGTCTTGAATGCCCTCAGGGACGAACTGGGACCGGGCGCGGATTTCGAGACCCTGAGCTACACGCTCCGCCCCAACTACCGGAGGCCCGCTCCTCGAGAAGAGCCGGTTCTCACCGGCTATGTGGCCTCGAACATCGTGCGGATCAAAGACCTTGCGCTCGACGCCGTGGGCAAGGCGATCGATCTCGCCTCGGCGTCGGGATCGAACACGATCCACAACATCTCGTTCAGCTTGCGTGACGAGAATGCGGCGAAATCGGAAGCCCTGAGACAGGCGGCGGCGGACGCCCGGGCCAAAGCCGACACGCTCGCCGGGGCTCTCGGCGTGTCCGTCGTGCGCATCCTTACCGCCACCGAAGGGGAGCCGGACATCGTTCGCCCCATGCCGGCTTTTCGGTCGGAGATGGCCATGGCTCAGGCGGACGTTACCACGCCCGTCGAGCCAGGAACGATCGAGATCCGGGCAAGCGTCACGCTCGTCGTGGAGATATCGCAATGAAACCTGTGATGGAGCGCTAATTCCGGACGAGCTTCAGAAACCTTCGCTTTCCGACTTTTAGTAATAGCTCGTCGCCCATCTCGAGCTTTCGATCCTCCGCGGCCCGTTCCCCGTCGATCGACACTGCCCCCTGCCGAATCAAACGTTTCGCTTCATTCTTCGAGGGGGCGAGCCCTCCCTCGACCAGGAGCTGCGAGAGCAGGTAGCTCCCCGCGGCCACGCGGTGCTCGGGGAGCTCGTCGGGAATCTCCTTTTTGCGAATCACCGAGTCGAAATGGCGCTGGGCTTCGGCGGCAGCGTCGGCCGAATGGAAATCGGTGATGATGCGCCGGGCCAGATCCATCTTGGACCGCATCGGGTCGTCCCGGGCCTTCAAACCCTCGATCTCGCGAAGGCTCAGATCGGTGAGGAGCTCGTAATACCGCCACATGAGCTCGTCGGAGATGGACATGAGCTTTCCGAACATCTCCTCGGGAGGCTCCGTCACGCCGACGTAGTTCCCCATGCTCTTCGACATCTTCTCGACGCCGTCGATTCCCTCGAGCAGAGGTGTCGTCAACACCACCTGGGGCTCGAGGCCGTACTCGCGCATGATGTCCCGGCCGACGAGGAGGTTGAAGAGCTGGTCCGTCCCACCGAGCTCGAAATCCGCTTCGAGGGCCACGGAATCGTAGGCCTGCGCCAGAGGATAGAGAAACTCGTGGATCGCAATCGGCTGCTCCGCCTGATACCGCCTCTTGAAATCGTCTCGCTCGAGCATTCGGGCCACGGTGTAGCGCGAGGCCAGCTTGATGAATCCTTCGCTTCCGAGAGCTCCGAGCCAGCGGCTATTGAAGTCGACGAGGGTCTTCGCGGGATCGAGGATCTTGAAGACCTGCTCCTTGTAGGTCTCGGCGTTCTTGGTGATCTCTTCACGGGTGAGCTGTGGTCTCGTCTTCGATTTGCCCGTCGGGTCACCGATGAGCGCGGTGAAATCGCCGATGAGAAACACCACGTCGTGGCCGAGGTCCTGGAAATGCTTCATCTTCCGCATCAGAACGGTGTGGCCGAGATGGATGTCGGGAGCCGAGGGGTCGAAGCCCACTTTGACTCTGAGCGGCTTTTTCGTCCTCGCCGAGCGTTCGAGCTTGGCGCGCAGGTCCTCCACCCGGACCACGTCGACGGCGCCCTTGGTCAGATAAGCGATTCGTTCGTCGAGCGACATTCTCTGATCACCGCCCTCCGGCCCTCGATGCGCACCCGCCCGTCGAGCACCAGTGCGATCGCTTCGGGGTAGAGCTTGTGCTCCTCCTCGAGGATGCGCGCGGCAAGCGCCTGCTCGTCGTCATCCTCGAAGACGGGAACGGCGCGCTGCAGTACGATTGGCCCGTGGTCGAGCTGCTCGTCTACGAAATGAACCGAAGCTCCCGAGACTTTGACACCGTGCTCGAGCGCTCGACGTTGGGCGTCGAGGCCGGGGAACGAGGGCAGAAGCGACGGATGGATATTGAGGATGCGTTCGGGAAAAGCGTTCACCAGAACCGGGGAGAGAATCCTCATGAATCCCGCGAGACAGACGAGGTCGACGTGGTGCTCTCGAAGCTCGGCGACGATGGCGGTGTCGAAGTCCTCGCGCGAGGGAAAATCCCGGTGGGAAACGATCGCCGTCGGGACTCCCGCGGCTCGAGCCCGCTCGAGACCTCTCGCGGATGCGACGTTGCTGATCACGACCCCGACCCGAGCCTCGAGCCGCCCCTCGGAAACGGCGGCGAGTATCGCCTGGAGGTTCGAGCCCCGGCCCGAGATGAGAACTCCCAGGTTTCTCAAATCGAGCCCTCGTAGCGGACGCCCTGCCCGGAGACGACTTCACCGATGGGCCAGGCGCCCGGCAGCGGCAGACCTGCCTTATCCGCGATGACCACCATTCCGACGCCGAGGTTGAACGTCCGCAGCATCTCCTTTTGAGGCACGCCGCCCTTGTCCATGAGGTAACGAAATATCGGCTGAGGCTTCAGGGTTCCGAGGTCGATGCGCACGCCGCAGCCTTCCGGCAGCACGCGGGGGATGTTGTCGGTGAGACCGCCCCCGGTGATGTGAGCCAGCGCGTGGATCTCGCCACCATCGAGAAACGGCTCGAGCTCGGGCATATAACAGCGATGCTTGGCGAGAAGCACGTCGGCAACGCTTCCTCGAAGCGCCTCGACGTGGCTTTCGGGAACGAGGCCTTCTCGTTCGAAGAGGATCTTCCGTGCGAGCGAGTAGCCGTTCGTGTGAAGTCCCCAGGATTCGAGCGCGAGCAGAACGTCTCCGACAGCGACTCTCGATCCATCGATAATATGGTCTTCTTCGACCACGCCGACGATCGTGCCTGCGACATCGTACTCTCCCGGCGCATAGAGGCCCGGCATCTCCGCCGTTTCTCCGCCTAGCAGTGCGACGCCGTGCTCGCGGCAAGCCTCGGCCATGCCGGAGACGATGCTCCCCAGGACCTCACCATCGAGTCTTCCCATGGCCACGTAATCGAGAAAGAACAGCGGGCGCGCACCCTGAACGAGAATATCGTTCACGCAGTGCGCCACCAGATCGTATCCGCAGGTATCGTGGCGGCCGGTGGCGAATGCGATCTTCAGCTTCGTTCCCACTCCATCCGTGCTCGCCACCAGAACCGGCTTCCTGTATCGATCGCTATCGAGTCGGAAGAGCCCCCCGAAACTTCCGATGTCGGAAAGAACGCCCGGGCGATAGGTCGAGCGCGCGTGCTCTCGCACCTTCGAGAGCGCCTTCGTCGCGGCGTCGATGTCCACGCCCGCCGATCGGTAGTCCATGGCTCGGCTATTATAGAGCGCATGCCCGCGACGCTCAGCGTGGTACTCATCACGCGAAACGCGGCCCACCTTCTCCCCGACACCCTCGGCGCCGTCTCATGGGCCGATGAAATTCTCGTCGTGGATTCGGGCTCCACCGACGGGACCCGGGAAGTCGCCCAAGCGCTCGGGGCGAAAGTCATCCTGCAATCCGATTGGAAGGGCTACGGCCACCAGAAGAGCTTCGCGGTCCAACAGGCGAGCGGGGACTGGGTCCTCGTGCTCGATGCCGACGAGGTGGTCGATGCCGAGCTCGGCCAGGAGATCCAGCGGGCCCTGGAGTCGAAGGACGGGATTCCTGCGGGCTATCGCATGAAGCGCGTGAACTATTTCTGCGGGGAGCGCGTGCGCTTCGGCCACTCCCGTCCTTCCTACGTCGACCGCCTCTTCCGGCGCGGGAAAGGGCGCGTCACGAACCATTTGGTTCATGAGCGTATCCTCGTCGAAGGTCCGGTCGCGCGGCTCCGGGGCGAGATCCGCCACTACACGAGTGAATCGATCTCCCACCGAATTCGCAAGAACGACGACTATGCGACGATCGTGGCCGAGGAGTGGTTTCGCGAGGGAAAACGAGTCGGCCTTCTCCATCTCCTACTCATCGTGCCGCTCTCGGTGCTTCGCGACCTCGTTCTCAAGGCGGGAATCCTCGAAGGGAAGAAGGGCGTCATTCTCGCTTTTCTCGGCGCTCTCTATTCTTTCAGCAAGTACGCGAAGCTCATCGAGCTTGCCAAGCGTGAGCGCGAGCAATAGATTCTGGCTTTCAATGATGAAACGAGGTGCCCTCATGTGGAAGTGGTTTTTCGCCTGGCTCGTCGTTCTGCCGACGGCCGTCGCCGCCCAGGAGCTCGACCAGCTCCAGTTTCGTCACATCGGCCCGGTAGGCAACCGGACCATCTCGGTGGCCGGTATTCCCGGCGACGAGACTACCTACTACGCCGGGGCAGCCAGTGGAGGCGTCTGGAAGACGGAAGATGCCGGGCTTACGTGGACGCCGGTTTTCGACGATCAGCCAGTGCACTCGATCGGCGCTCTCGCCGTCTCGCCCTCGGATCCGAGCATCGTTTGGGCGGGAACGGGCGAGACGTTCATTCGTTCGAACGTCTCGATCGGAAACGGCGTCTTCAAGTCGACCGACGGGGGGACGACCTGGCGGCACATGGGGCTCCAAGGAACCGGCCGCATCGGGCGCATGATCGTCCATCCCACCAACCCGGATGTCGTCTATGCGGCGGCGCTCGGCCACGGCTACAGTCCGCAGCAGGAGCGCGGCGTCTACCGAACCACCGATGGCGGCGAGACCTGGAGCCGGGTTCTCTTCGTCGACGAGAACACCGGCGCTTCCGATCTGGTGATGGATCCCGGAAACCCGCGCATCCTCGTGGCCGGCATGTGGCAGATCGAGATCCGCACCTGGGGGCGCGAAAGCGGCGGTCCCGGAAGCGGAATTCATCTGTCGCGCGATGGCGGGGACACCTGGACGCGGCTCGAGGGGAACGGGCTTCCCAAGCTGCCGGTGGGAAAGATCGCCTTGTGCATGACGCCTCGTGACTCGAAACGCATCTACGCGCTCATCGAGACCGGCGACGGCGTGCCCTGGCACGGCGAGGAGACGGAGAGCGGCGAGCTCTGGCGTTCGGACGATGGTGGAAAGAACTGGAAGCTCGCGAGCCACAATCGCGATCTGGCGGGCCGCAGCGCCTATTACTCACGGTGCGCCGTTTCCACCGACGACCCCGACGAGGTCTACTTCCTGGCGGCTGCCTACAGCCGAAGTCTCGATGGGGGACAAAGCCACGAGACGGCGAGCCGGTCAGGCTCCGGTTTTCCCGCGCCCGGGTGGGATCATCACGACATGTGGATCGACCCTCGAAACGGCGACCGAATGGCAGTGGCCCACGACGGCGGTGTTTCCATTTCCGAGAATCGCGGCAAGTCGTGGCTCAAGGTTCAGCTTCCCGTCGCTCAGATGTACCACGTCACGGTGGACAACCAGGTTCCTTACAACGTCTACGGCAACCGCCAGGACGGACCCTCGTTCCGCGGGCCTTCCAACTCACGCACCGGGTCGGGCTTCGGCTCGACCGGAATCACCCGAGGAATGTGGCACTCGGTAGGTGGGGGCGAGAGCGGGTTCGCCACGCCCGATCCCACGGACGCCGACGTCATCTGGTCGAGCGCCTCGGGAGCGGGCGCCCGGGGCGGTATCGTGGTCCGCTACCGCGAGAGCACGAGGCAGTTTCGTCAGGTCGAGGTCTGGCCCGAGAGCACGGGCGGATGGCCCGCGGCCGATCTCAGGTACCGCTTCCAGTGGACTTTTCCCGTCCATGTCTCCGTGCACGACGCGAACACGGTCTTCGTCACGAGCCAGCACGTTCACCGTACGACGAACGGAGGCCAGAGCTGGGACGTGGTAAGCCCCGACCTCACGACGAACGACAAGTCGAAACAGGGGATATCGGGAGGACTCACGCCCGATAACATCGGGGTCGAGTATTGCTGCGTCATCTATGCATTCGACGAATCTCCCTTACAGCGAGGTTTGTACTGGGTCGGCACGAACGACGGCCTGGTCCACCTGAGCCGCGATGGAGGCGCCAGCTGGACGAACGTGACCTCGAACCTGCCCGGTCTTCCGCCCCTCGGCACGGTTCGGAACATCGACGCCTCGAAGTGGGACGCGGGAAAGGCCTACGTGAGCATCGACTTCCATCAGGTCGGTAACTTCGACGCCTTCGTCTACAAGACCGAGGACTATGGCCAGAGCTGGACGAAGATCACGAATGGGATCGGAGGCGCGCCGTTGGGCTACGTGCGCAACGTTCGCGAAGATCCCGTACGGCCGGGCCTCCTCTATCTCGGCACCGAGAACGCCCTCTACGTCTCTTTCGACGATGGGGCGAGCTGGCGCTCGTTTCAGCAAAACCTCCCCCCCGCACCCATGTACTGGATCGTCGTGCAGGAGCATTTCAACGATCTCGTCATCGGCACCTACGGCCGAGGCTTCTGGATACTCGATGACATCACACCTCTTCAACAACTCACGTCCGACGTCCGACAGTCCGCGGCACACCTCTTCGCGCCGCGCGACGCGTACCGCTTCCGGCCGATTACCTCGCCGATGACGATGTTCGACGATCCCTCGGCGGGCGAAGATCCGCCCTATGGCGCCATCATCAACTATTGGCTCGAGTCCGAGCCCGAGGGCGACGTCAAGGTCCACGTTCGCAACGCGGGTGGCGAGACGGTTCGAACGCTCGACGGAACGAAGAAGACGGGGATCAACCGCGTCGTCTGGGACCTGGAAGGTGAGCCCTCTACGGAAATCAAGCTCCGGACCAAACCCCTTTATGCCGACTGGGTGGAAATGGGGAACGAGGGCTTTCGCGCCGCCGCGGTGGGCCGGATCTCGATTCTTCAGCCACCCGGCTCGTACACCGTCGCGCTCCAGGTGGGCGACGGCGAGCAAACACAGCCGCTGCGAGTTCTGAAAGACCCTCACTCCGAAGGCACCGAGGAGGACATCCGCCTTCAAACGGAGATGCTCGAGGCCTTGCGAAACGACTTGAACGTTACCGCCGAGTCCATCAACCGCATCGAATGGATCCGAAAGCAGCTCGACGACGTCTCCGCCGTCGCGACCGCGTTCGGCGAGGATGGAGTCGATGTGATCCTTTCGGCTGCCGAAGAGCTGAACGGAACACTGATCGCCCTCGAGGAAAAGCTTTATCAGCTCAAACTCACCGGCACGGGCCAGGACCGCGTGCGGTGGCCCACGATGCTCGCCGGACACCTTTCCTATCTCGCCAGCGCGGTCGCGGTGGCCGACTTCCGGCCCGCCGACCAGCACCACGAGGTCCACGAGGTGCTCAAAGGAAGGCTGTCCGCTTACCAGCAGGAGCTCGACGGGCTGCTCGAGAACGAGCTTCCCGCCTTCAACCGCACGCTCGAAGAGCGGGGTCTGCCGACCATCGTCACCGGAGGTGAGTAGCGTTGTCGCGACGCGAAGGATTCATCCACGCCTGGCGGAAGGCTTTCCCGCGATTCGTCGAAGCTCCACCGCTCAGCCGTCGGCGAGGAATTGGTGAGGCTGCCTTACTAGCCCATTGAAACGTAAGGAGATGCGAGCTACGATGAAACCATGAAGTCGATCACGGTGACAGCAAAACGGCAGGCTACGCTACCCGTCGAGGTTTGCGAAGAGCTGGGAATCGAGCCCGGCGACAAGCTCGAGCTCGAAAGGCGCAGGCTCGAGGGCGAGACCGTTTGGATTCTGAGGGCCCGGGGCCGCGACTGGTCCTGGCTGGGCGCGGCAAGACGGTACGCCAAGGGCAAGTCTCACCGCTGGGAAGATATCGAGAAGACGATTGGCGAGGCGATGGGCCGTGGCGATCGTCGGACTTGACACGTCGGTCGTCGTTCGCCTGCTCATCGGTCTTCCCCAAAGGCAGTTTCAGGCGGCCAAAGCGCGACTCGAACGGGCCCTCGACGAAGGGGATACGGTGTTGGTCACGGACCTTGCGGTTGCCGAGGCCTACCATGCACTTCAGCATCACTACGGCGTGCCGAAGCCCAAGGCAAAAGGGCTTCTGCTGCGTTTCGTCACGAGTGGCGTCGTCGCGCTTGACCCACAAACTTCCCTGACGGCGCTGTCGCAAACCGGCGGCGCGGGAATGGTCGACCGCCTGATCCATGCGAGACATCGCGCTCTCGGCGGGATCACGCTGACTTTCGAGCAGCTACAGTCACGACTCGAGGGCGCCGAGAGACTCCGGCCGGGCTGACACGTTGTCCTTCGGCGGTTAGAACTGGATGAAAATTCGCGAACGGCATTGGGGTCAGCTGTCTTGAGCCAGGTTCAGTAGTATTCGCCAAGACCGTGCGACCCGGACTGCTCTACGTCATCCACGTCTTTGGGATCGTAAGGGCCGACGAGGAGCTCGACGGAACGCTCATCCTTTTTCGTCATCCGTCGATCTCGTCGAGAGCGCGAGCTCGCGGGCGAGGGCACGGGGGACGAAGAAGTGACTGACGCTGATGGCGGGATTGTGTCCGCTCGGCGGTGGATAGGGATAGATGGTCCGCGTCCGCGTGCAGTAGGCGTCGGCCCGAACATATCCCGCCTTGCGGGCGCACACGCTCCACGGCGCAATCAGCGGACGGCCGAGCCGGGGGGGATCGGGCCGCGGCTCGGCTGGACGAAGCCCCTGCCCCGATTTCTCGTGGACGTACTTGAAGCCCGCGTGGTAGGTGTTCCAAGCCGTGGCACGCAGGTCGTCGATGGACAGGGCGTTCTCCTCGGTAAAGAGGAGCACGATTCCCGCCTGGTGGTAGCCGCGGAACACCTCGACCATTTTCTCATCGGTTTGATTCCGTACTTCGTGGAACCCATTCCCGACGAGCATCACCGCGCCTTTCGGATCGATGTTCTCGCGACGTAATGCTTCGAGAAGAACGTAAGGCTTTCCGATATCCGCGCGGCGCACGAAGAGCATGTTGGACGGGAGCTTTTCCTGGCGCTGCTCTTCGACCGCGGCGTCGATGGCGTCGTCCTCGAGGTCGGCGCCCACGTACCGAATGGTGTCCTGGCCCGAGCGCTCGTAACGCTGGCGCGTCGCCTCGCCCCGCCCGATGGCGTGCTCGATGAACACCTCATAGCGAAACCCCGTTTCACGGCAGAATCGGTCGAGGGCATCGTTGGCCGAGGTGAAGGTGAGCCGGTTCGCATCCTGGCTCGCGCCCACATTCTCACCACGCCGTACCCATACCTCACCCCGCCCTTCGAGCAGGATGTCGACGCCGCGACTCATGTAAGGATGATAGGTCTCGATGATGCCGAAGGGTCCGGGCCCCCGCGTAAACCCTCGATGACCCAGGGTCGTTACCCGGTAGTCCTCGCCCCTTCGCTCCACCCAACCGCATGCCGTGAGGAGCTCGAGTGCCCCCGCGGCGCTCGCCAGGTGTCGCGAGCTCCAGTGGCCGGGTCGGACGAGCGTTCCCTCGCGGAGCTCCGCGGTCAGCTCGTTCGCCCGAAGCCCGAGCACCAAAGGGATGAGCCGATAGCCAAGCTCGACTTCTTCCCAAGTGGGAAACCAGTGGTTCTGGAAGTCATCCTGGCGGCGGGTGGCCGAGTACGCCAGATCGAGCAGGACTTCCAGCTCGGCTGGCTCGAGCTCGTCCCCGGCAAAGAGACGTCTCCACAGACGCGTCGCTCCACCGGGCGGTGTGCGCAAAGGTCCGATCGTGCGCAGGAGCCTCGATACCCGGGGATGTCCCGCGACCCGAAAGCCGTTGTCGTACTGTTCGATTACGCCGCGCGACAGGAGGAAGTGCAGGTCGATGTCGAGCTCGCGGGGATCGAGTTTCCGCTTGCGCCCGCGAAAGGTGGCGTTGCAGCTCGCAGGATAGATCGCTTCACCGTCCAGGAGTCGATCCAGCAAGCCCAGCTCGCGGAAGAATCCGAGCACGTGGCGCATCAACCAGAGGTCGGTCGGCGCGGTGATCGCGGCGGTGAGCACGATCTGCCGCGCCACCTTGGTGGCATTTTTCAGCTCGTCGCTCGCGGGGGAGTCGATCTCCCTGGCCGCCTTTTCGATCTCCGCGACCGCCCGCAACACGTCGAGACCCATCGCAAAGAGATGGGGGACGGTGTCGCGAAACCGCTCCCAGGCTTCGCGCTTCAGATAGGGATAGCCTGCGGTGCTGAGCCCGGTTGGCTGAAGCAAAATGGGCAAGAGCCGAGCCCCGAGGGGATGCTCGACACGCTCGCTGAGGCGCTTCTCGAAGGAACGCAACGCTGGGATCCGTTCCTTTCATTGTAAACCCCGTGCGCACTTTTCGATTCCATCCGCCGCTCGGTGACCTGGAACAGCCGTTTGCTGGCTCGAGAACCGCCTACAGGTTCCTCTCTTGCCGAACGGCGCGCAACGACATCCAGCTCTTCACTCCCGCCGACAGCGCGTGGCGGCGCTCCTCGCGGCGAACTACCGAAGCATCTCGCACCCAGTTGAGCTGAAGGGCCCGGCGCTCGCCCACGAACGGAGTGTGTCCGTGCCAGGCATTGTCGGTGCACCGAAAGAACACCGCCGTGCCGAGCTCGGGACGCACCTCGGCGAAGAAGTCGTCGAGGCTCGAGGAGGATCGAAGCAACCGCAGCAACCCTCCGTCCCCCGTCCATCCCTCATTGAGGTAAACGAGGACGGTAATGAGCTTGACGGAAGTGTCGGTGTGGATGCGCCCGTCCTTGGCACGGGCACGGCCGCGGACGGTTATCAGCGTGGGACGATCGGCGAGGTCGATGTCGAACTTCTTCTCGACGACCTCCCGAAGGTCGCCCCCCTGAAGCGCGTCCACGAGGGCTTGAAACGCCGGGCCATAACGCAGCTTGCTGAGAGGAAAGCTTCCCGGATGGGGCATCTCGGGAAAATCACGAAGGATCGGGGCGAACGCGTCCTTCCTAACGAAGCGAGGCACGACGAAATGCGCGAAGGGCGAGTGCAATAGCGGCGTGTGCCGCACCGCGTCGAGGTCGATCATCGCGAGCCCAGCTTTCTTCGCACCGCCGAAAGAACGTCCTCGACCTCGATGGAGGTCATACAAACGTTGCCGAACCCGGGACAGCGCTGTTTGTAACAAGGACCGCAGGCCACCGTTTTCAACACGACCTCGTCCGCCTCGCCGAACGGCCCGTTCCGAGCGGGATCGGTGGGCCCGAAGATCCCGACGACAGGAACACCCAACGCCGAAGCAACGTGCATCGGGCCGGTGTCGCCGCTCACGAGGAGTCTGGCTTTCCGGACGAGTGGCATCATCTCCCTGAGCGATGTGGCGGGCGCGACCTGCGCCGCGGAAGCCGAAGCCTCTGCGACCTCCCGGGCCAGGCCCTGCTCACCCGGGCCCCAGGTGATCAATGTGGGGAGTTTCCATTCCCGGTAAATGGCGGCGGCGAGGGCCCCGAACTTCTCGGGACTCCACCTCTTGGTGGTCCAGGACCCTCCCGGGTTCACGACCACGAAGTCGGTCAAGCCGAGTCCGGAAAGCGTCGCTCGTCCGACGGACTCGACCTCTTCGGACACGGCGATGGGGAAGGAGCGCCGGTCGCTTTCGATCCCGAGGGCCGTCAGGAGGTAGAGGTGACGATCGATCGCGTGCGCCCGGTTGCCGTTTGGATGAACTCGTTCGGTGTAGAGCCACCCGGCGACGCGCTCCTTCAGCTGATCGTCCGCAAAGCCGATGCGCCGGTTCCCCTTGGCAAGAAATGACGAGACCGAGGATTTGATGGTTCCCTGCAGATCCAGCACGGCGTCGTAGCGGCGCGCTCGAATCCTCCGGACGCTCGACCGGATCTCACTCCACGTCCTCCGCGAAAGCAGGCGGCGGCGCCACGCCAGGGTGTCGACTTCGATCACCTCGTCGATGTCGGGATTGTCCCGGAGCACCTCGCTATGCCGCCTTTCGACGAGCCAGTCGATGCGGGAGTCGGGAAACCCCCTCCTCAACGCGGAGACGGCTGGCAGCGTGTGGACGAGGTCTCCCAGCGAGCTGAGACGTACCACCAGAAAAGACGGACCCACGCCGCGAGGTTATTCCGGATCCGCGGGCGTGTCCAGCGCTCGAAAGGCCTTGGTCAGCTGCTCTTCGAGGGCCCGCGGCGAGACGCCACCTTCCGTATCACGGAGGGCGATAGAAGCTTCGAAGCTCCAGACCGAGGTAACGTCGTCGTCGAACGCGGAAGAGATCTCCTCGAGCTGCTCGAGCGAAAGCGCCTGGGGCTCGACGCCCATCTCGCTCGCGAGGGCGAGCACGCGTCCGACGGTCTCGTGCGCGGTCCGGAACGGAACACCCTTGCGGACGAGATACTCGGCGAGGTCGGTCGCCAAAAGGTCCGAGGAGAGGGCCTCCGCCATGGCGTGCTCGTTCACGACGAGCGTGCGCACGATCCCGTCCATCACCGGCAGCACGAGGGCCAAGGTGTCGAGCGCGTCGAAAACGGGCTCTTTGTCTTCCTGGAGATCGCGTTGATATCCAGTGGGCAAGCCTTTGACGGCGGTGAGGAGAGCCACCAGGTCACCGATCAGCCGACCCGCCTTTCCTCGAGTCAGCTCGAGTCCGTCCGGATTCTGCTTCTGCGGCATGATGCTCGAGCCGGTCGCGTACCGCTCGTCCAGGGAGACGAAGCCGAACTCGGCCGACGAGAAGAGAATCAGATCCTCGGCCATCCGCGAGAGGTGAGTCCCGAGGATTGCGGCAGCCGTGAGAACCTCGATCAGGTGGTCACGGGCGGAGACGGCGTCGATACTGTTGGGGAGAACGCCGTCGAAGTCGAGTGCCTCGGCCAGCCTTTTGCGATCGACGCCGAAAGGGTTCCCCGCGAGAGCTCCCGCACCGAGAGGAAGCTGGCGGCAACGAGATCGCGCGGCCGCGAGCCGCGAGCGGTCGCGCTCGAGCGCCCAGAAATACGCGAGCAGATACTGAGCGAAGACCACGGGCTGCCCGCGCCGGAGGTGCGTGTATCCTGGCAGCATCGTCTTGGTGTGGGCCTTTGCTTTTTCCACCAAACTGGACTGGAGCCGACGCAGCTCCTCGATCCGAACCGCGATCGCTCGCGCCACGTAGATGCGCAGCTCGGTCGCGGCGAGGTCGTTTCGGCTCCGTCCGGTCGGAAGCTTCGCCGCAATCTCCGGGGAGATCTCTTCGGCGAGAGTCCGCTCCACGGCGGTGTGGATGTCTTCGTCGTCGAGGGGAGGCTCTTCTCGAAGCCTCTCCCCGACGCGGTCGAGTCCCGCGAGGAGGGTCTCGAGCTCGTTGTCGCCGAGAAGGCCTACGGCATGGAGCTCACGCGCGTAGGCCCGATTGACGTCGACGTCCTCGGCCCAGAGCCTCCGGTCGAAATGAATCGAGTGGCCGAGCCTTTCGAGCTCCGGCGCCGTGGGCGCTCGGAATCGGCCACCCCAGAGCTTCACCGAACCCCGGAGCCCACCCCTTCGAGTTGATTCTTCTCCTGCCATTTGGCGAGCACGGGAGAGAGTGTCGCTAGCCGAGCCTTATGGGTCAAGTAGCGAATTCTCTGCGGCAGACCGAGTATGCGGATGAAGCCCTCGGCGTCCGCCTGCTGGTAGACGTCGTCCTCGCCGAACGTCGCGAACTGCTCGGAATAGAGGCTGAAGGGCGAGCGGCGGCCAACAGCCTGCACCGTCCCCTTGTAGAGCTGGACCAGGACTTCGCCGGTCACGGTCTCCTGGGTGGACTCGACGAAAGCATCGAGGGCTTCCCGCAGCGGAGAGAACCACTGGCCGTCGTACACGAGATCGGCGTAACGGTTCGCGATGATCGTTTTGAAGTGAGAGGTCTGGCGGTCGAGGGTGATGCTCTCGAGCGCGCGGTGGGCTTCGTGCAGAATCGTCCCGCCGGGCGTTTCATAAACCCCTCGAGATTTCATTCCCACGAGACGGTTCTCGACGATATCGAGCCGGCCCACGCCGTGTTTTCCGCCGAGCGCGTTCAGATTCTCGAGCAGCGCGACCGGCTCCGCCGCGCGGTCGTCCACCGAGACCGGTGTCCCCCGTTTGAAGCCGATGGAAACCAGCTGAGGCTCATCGGGAGCTTCATCGGGCGAGGCCGTCAACTGATACAGGTTCGCGGGCGGCGGTGTCCACGGGTCCTCGAGAACGCCTCCTTCGTGGCTCAAGTGCATCAAGTTTTGGTCTCGGCTGTAGATATTCTCCTTGCTCTGCTCGACGGGGATGCCATGAGCCGCGGCGTAAGCGAGCGCGTCCTCGCGGGAACGGATGTTCCAGATGCGCCAGGGAGCAATCACTTCGAGCTCGGGGGCGAGCGCCTGATAAGTGAGCTCGAATCGCACCTGATCGTTGCCCTTGCCGGTGCAGCCGTGCGCCACGGCTTCCGCTTTCTCGTCGATCGCGATCTCGACCTGTCGTTTCGCGATGATGGGCCGCGCGAGCGATGTGCCAAGAAGATAGGTACCTTCGTAGCGCGCTCCCGCGCGGATTGCGGGAAACACGTAATCTCGAACGAACTCGGAGCGCAGGTCCTCGACATAAGTCTTCGAGGCGCCGATGGCGCGCGCCTTGTTCGCCGCCTTTTGGAGGTCTTCTCCCTGGCCAACATCGGCGAGCATGGCGACGACATCGCAGTCGTAGTTCTCCTTGAGCCACGGAATGGCGACGGAGGTGTCGAGCCCTCCCGAATAGGCGAGAACGACCTTCTTTCGGCCCATGTGTCGAGTTCTCCTTTCAGCTATCAGTCGCATAAGAATATCACAGCGATGCATAATCATGCAAAATTTCTGACCCGGCCAGGCTCCGGGCGCCGGGAGCCACTGAGCTGTTCATCACAAAAAGGTACCGGAATCACGATTCCCTCCTTGCCGACGCGCTCCGCGAAGCGGAGGGCAATCAGGCGCGCGCGGCACGTTCGCTCGGCGTCCGCTACCACCAGCTCCGCCACTACCTGGCCAAGCACCGGCTGGGCGAAGAAAGCTAGCATTGGGCTCAAACCGTCCAGATTTCGCCCAACACGCGCTGGAAGTTCCCTCCGAGGACGAGAGAGATGTCGGCGTCGTTGTAGCCCCGCCGAATCAATCCTTCGGTGAGCAGGTACGTTCGCTTGGTCTGGGTCATCTCGTCCATATCGATCTTGTGGCGGAAGCGGTATTGCGCCCGGTAGCGGCCTCCGGTCTGCTCCCAGTCGTCCTTGCTCTGCGCGTCATAGCCGCCGCGGATGTCCGTGTCCGAGCCGATCCCCAGGTGCTCCACCCCGACGAGCTTCGCGACATGATCGTAATGATCGAGGAGATGCTCGATCGTCGTGGGCTCGGAGTCGCGCACGAAGCTCCGCACCGCGGTCATCCCCGCGACGCCGCCCTTCGCCGCCATTTTCTTGAAGGTCTCGTCGGTCTTGTTCCGGGGGTAGCCGGGGTTGAGGGCCCTCGCATTGGTATGAGTGAGCAGCGGCGGTTTCGCCGAGGCTTCGATACCGTCGAGCGTCGTCTGGTCGCCGCAGTGACTGAGATCGACCGCCATCCCCACCTCGTTCATCTTCTTCACGACGTCGATCCCGAAGTCGCTGAGGCCTCCGTCACTGCGGTCCATGCAGCCGGTCCCGATGCGGTTCTGGGTGTTGTAGGTGAGCTGGGAGACCCGCTGGCCGAGGCCGAAGAACAGGTCGATGTCGTCGACCGTGCGGAAGTGATCGGAGTTCTGGAGCCCGAGAAGAAAACCGATCTTTCCCGAGCCGTTCAAATCCCTCAAATGCTCCCGGGTGGTGATGCGGAGAAACCATTCCGAATGGTGGGCGAGAAAGCCGTTCCACTGCGCCGCCCACTGGAGCGCTCCGGCGAAGGCGTCGTCTCCGCTCGTGTCCCCGGTCGTGTCGTGAAACAGATCGATCCCCGAATCGCGATAGAGGCGGAGCTCGGCTTCGGTGAAGCTCTCCGGCCGGCGGAGCCACTCGCTCCTTCGCTCGGAGACGATCGAGAGCGGCGCGAGCATGTCGATGACCGTCGACTCCTCGACGAGCTTCAATGCCCGGGCCGAGAACTCCTGCTCTTGGGAAGTTCCCGCGAACAGAAGAAAGCGACCGCGCTGGATCATCGGGGCCAAGACGGCGCCCGAAAGAGCGCCCCCACCGAGCTTCAAGATTTTGCGTCGGGAATGGGTTCTTCGCATGAGTTCCCTCCAGGCGCCTGGCGCCGTCCCGCTATGATACTCGGAGGCGAGCCGAGCTCTGATCCGGTTGCCCGCGACCGCTTCCCGTAACTAACGAAAGAGATCGCCGGAGAGATACTTGAGGCCGGTATCGACCGCCACGGTGACCACGCGGGCTTCCTCGGGCAGTCGGGAGGCCATCATCCGAGCGCCAACGACGTTCAGTCCCGAAGACGTGCCGGCAAAGATCCCTTCCTCTCTCGCGAGGCGAAGTGACATCTCACGCGCGTCTCGCTCCTCGATGGCCCATACCTCGTCGTAGAACTCCTTTTCGAGCAGAGGAGGCACGAAGCCGACTCCGACGCCTTCGACACGGTGCGGGCCCGCCCGACCTTGCGTGAGAACGGGAGACGAAGCGGGCTCGAGGGCGACGATCCGGGTGCCATGGCGCTTCAACGTTCGACTCACGCCGACCAACATGCCGCCCGTTCCTACCGCGCCCACGAACGCTTCCGGAGCACCATCGAGCTGGGCGAAGATCTCACGACCGATCCCCGAGTAGCCCTCGACGGCGTCATGGCTTCTGAATTGGTTCGTCCAATACGCGCCCTCTTCTCGAGCGATTCGTGCGGCCTCGCTCCTCATCCTCTCGAGGAGGTCCGGTGTGATCCGACCTTCCTCGCTGGGAACGATCGTCACCTCCGCGCCGAGCGCCCGCATGGTGTCGAGCTTTTCTCGAGAGTAGGCGTCGGAGGAGACCAGCTTGAGTCGATAACCTTTCACGGCGCACACCAGGGCGAGCGAGGAGCCCGTGCTTCCCCCGGTGAGCTCGACCACGGTGGCTCGGGGAAGAAGCAGGCCCCGCGATTCCGCACCTTCGATCATCGCCTTCGCCATCCGGTCCTTATAGGAACCGGTGGGGTTGAACTGCTCGAGCTTGACGAAAATGCGAGCTCCCCTGGACGGCGCCAGGCGGGTGAGCTCGACCAGCGGCGTGTTGCCGATCGTCTCGAGAACGCTCTTCGTCGGGCGGGGCGGCCCCGTGAGTTTCTTCGTCAAGAGACGATTGCCGTGAGGCGCCCCATCATGCACCGCCTCGGGCGATGGGCTCTCGGAGGCGGGACCGTGCGCCCTTTCGCGCTTCGTGCAGGGACTGCAGGCTTCGCGCAACGTCGCCACCTCGTTTCAGCGCCTCGATCCCCGACACGGTTGCGTTCGCACCGGTGAGCGTGGTGACGCTCAGGATCCCGAGCTGCAGCGCCGTCCGGCGCAACGCCCGCTCGTCGTAGAACGACTCCCGGCCGAGCGGCGTGTTGATGACGAGGTCGATCTCGCCACTCAACATGTGGTCCACGACGTTGGGGCGCGCTTCGTTGACCTTGAAGACCCGCTCGACAGCGAGTCCGGCGGCGCGAAGCTCGGCAGCGGTTCCCCGCGTCGCCATGAGGCGGAAGCCGAGCCTTGCGAGGCGACGGCCGAGGTGAACGACACCCGCCTTGTCTCGATCGTTGACCGACAGGAACACCGTCCCCTCTACTGGGAGCTTCTGACCCGCGGCGATCTGTCCTTTCGCGAACGCCATGCCAAAATCATCCGAGATCCCCATCACTTCTCCGGTTGACTTCATTTCCGGCCCGAGCAGTGTATCCACGCCGGGGAACTTCGCAAACGGCAGCACGGGCACTTTGACCGCGACGTGCGGCACCTCGAGCTCCTCGGGGAGGCCGAGCTCCTCGAGCTTCGTGCCGAGCATGACGCGAAGCGCGGCTTTTACCAGCGGTGTTCCCGTGGCTTTGCTCACGAAGGGAACCGTCCGCGACGCGCGCGGGTTGGCCTCGAGGACGAAAACGGCGCCGTCCTTCACCGCGTACTGGACGTTCAAGAGTCCTTTGACCTGAAGGGCCTGGGCAATTCTCCGGGTGTAGGAGCGAATGGTCTCTAGGTCCCTGGCTTCCACCAAGTAGGTCGGGAGCACGCACGAGCTGTCGCCCGAGTGGATCCCGGCCTCTTCGATATGCTCCATGATCCCGCCGATGACTACGTCGGTTCCATCGGAGACCGCATCGACGTCGACCTCGAAGGCGGCCTCGAGGAACCGGTCGATGTACACCGGGTGCTCGGGCGAGGCCTCCACGGCTTCCTGAAAATAGGACTTCAGCGTCGTGTCGTCGTATACGATCGCCATGGCGCGACCCCCGAGCACGTACGACGGTCGCACGAGGATGGGATAGCGCAGGGACTCGGCGGCCCGCAGGGCTTCCTCGAGCGAGCGTACCGTCGCACCCTCCGGCTGCCTGATGTCGAGCTCGCGAAGCAACGAGGAGAACCGGTGGCGCTCCTCGGCGATGTCGATACTGTCGGGCGACGTGCCGAGTATGGGAACGCCCTCCCGCTCGAGCGCTCGCGCGAGCTTGAGGGGAGTCTGTCCTCCGAACTGCAGGATGGCGCCCTCGGGCTTCTCTACCCGGACGATGTGGAGCACGTCCTCGAGGGTGAGCGGCTCGAAGTAGAGGCGATCGGCGGTGTCGTAGTCGGTCGACACCGTCTCGGGATTGCAGTTGACCATGATGCTCTCGATCCCGGCCTCTCGAAGCGAGAATGCCGCCTGACAGCAGCAATAGTCGAACTCGATGCCCTGGCCGATCCGGTTGGGGCCGCTTCCGAGGATCATCAACTTCCGACGCCGGGAGGGCATGACCTCGTCTTCGGACTCGTAGGTGGAGTAGAGATAGGGCGTGAAGGACTCGAATTCCGCGGCACAGGTGTCGACGCGTTTGAACACCGGTGCCAACTCGCTGCGTCGGGCGCGGATCTCGCTCTCGTTGGCTCCCTGAAATGCCGCCACCTGGCGGTCGGAGAAGCCCTCGCGCTTCGCTTCCGAGAGCAGCTCGTCGGTGAGCTCCTCGGTCTCAAGCCGCCTCCTCAGTTGAGCCAGGATCGAGAGCTGCTCGACGAACCAGGGATCGACGCCGGAGACCGCGGAAATGCGCGGGACCGGCCAGCCGCGCGCGAGAGCCGAGAACAGGACGGCGAGACGGTCGGGACGCGGCACCCGAAGCCGACTCTGAATCTCGGCGTCGTCCATCGGCGGGCCTTTCACGATGCCGACGCCCTCGTCGGTCAGCTCCAGCGATCGGGTTGCCTTCAGAAGAGCTTCGCGGAAGTGGCGCCCGATCGCCATCACCTCGCCCACCGACTTCATCTGGACTCCGAGCGTGGGGTCGGCCAGAGGGAACTTTTCGAAGTTCCAGCGAGGGATCTTCACGATCACATAGTCGATGACCGGTTCGAAGCTCGCGGGAGTGGTGCGGGTGATGTCATTCTCGATCTCGTCGAGTCGATAGCCGAGCGCCACCTTGGCCGCGATCTTGGCGATGGGAAAGCCCGTCGCTTTGGATGCGAGCGCCGAGCTCCTCGACACTCGCGGGTTCATCTCGATCACCACCATCCGTCCCGTCAGGGGCTCGACGGCGAACTGGATGTTGCTCCCTCCGGTCTCGACGCCCACGGCGTCGATGACTATGCGCGCCCAGTCACGCATCTTCTGGTATTCGACGTCGGTGAGAGTCTGCGCCGGCGCCACGGTGATGGAATCACCCGTGTGAACGCCCATCGGATCGAAGTTCTCGATGGAGCAGACGACGGAGAAATTCGCCGCCGCGTCCCGCATCACTTCGAGCTCGAATTCTTTCCAGCCGAGGAGCGACTCTTCGATCAGGACTCGCTTCACCGGAGAGAGCCGGAGACCGCGTCCGACGAGCTCGGTCAGCTCCTCCCGGTTGTAGGCCGTTCCTCCTCCCGTTCCCCCGAGGGTGAAAGACGGACGGATGATCGCGGGGTAGCCCAGGGTTTCGGTGAGCTCGAGCGCCTCATCGATGCTACCGACGTAGCCGCTCTGGGCGACTTCCAACCCCGCGGCGAGCATCGCCTGTTTGAAGCTCTCGCGGTCCTCGGCGAGCTTCACCGAATGCACTCTGGCGCCGATGAGACGTACGCCGAGACGTTCGAGAACTCCGCTCTCGGAAAGCTCCACCGCCAGGTTGAGCCCCGTTTGGCCGCCAACCGTCGGCAGGATTGCGTCGGGACGCTCGCGCTCCAGAATCGGTACCAGGTGATCGGCCGTCAGAGGCTCGATATAAGTGGCGTCGGCGATCTCGAGATCGGTCATGATCGTGGCAGGGTTGGAGTTGACCAGAACGACGCGCACTCCCTCCTGCCGGAGCACCTTCGCCGCCTGCGTTCCCGAATAGTCGAACTCCGCGGCCTGTCCGATGACGATCGGCCCGGAACCCAGAACCATTACGCTTCGAAGAGTCGGGTCTTTCGGCATGGTCAGTGCAACATCTCGAGATATCGATCGAACAGATAATCCGCGTCATGCGGACCGGGGGAAGCCTCGGGGTGGTACTGAACGCTCATCGCCCGGGCGTCCTTGAGGCGAAAGCCTTCCAGAGTTCCATCGTTGAGGTTCTCGTGCGTCTTCTCGACGGCGAGCCCGTGGAGAGATTGAGGGTCCACGGCGAATCCATGGTTCTGCGAGGTGATCTCGACGGCGCCGTCGGACAACCTCTTCACTGGATGATTCGCGCCATGGTGGCCGAACGGGAGCTTGTACGTCCGCGCTCCCGCGGCGAGGCCGAGAACCTGATGACCGAGGCAGATTCCGAGAATGGGCACACGACCCAAGAGCTCCTTTACCGCGGAGACGGCATAATCCAGCGGGGCGGGGTCCCCCGGACCGTTCGAGAGGAGGACTCCGTCGGGTTGGTATCCGAGCGCCTCGGGCGCGGGCGTTTCCGCGGGAACTACAGTGATGCGAGCACCGCGACGAGAAAGAGAGCGCAAGATGCCTTTCTTGATACCGAAGTCGTAGGCGACCACGTGGCAGGTCTCCTCACGGGCGGGAGCCATTTCGTACGGCTCGTCGCAGCTGACCCTTCGCGCTAGATCGGCGCCCGCCATCGAAGCTACCTCGCGCTGGACCTGCTCGGCCGAGACTCGCTCCGGAGAAAGGATGGCTCGCATCGCCCCGCGGGTGCGAATGTGACGGGTCAATGCGCGGGTATCGATCCCTTCGAGACCAGGCACCCCGTGCTCGGCGAGATAATCGGCGAGATTACCTCTCGCGCGATGATTGCTCGCGATGGGAGAGAGATCCTTGACGATGAGCGCCTCGAGCTGGATACGGTCCGATTCGGCATCGTCGGGATTGATTCCGTAGTTGCCGATGTGGGGATAGGTCAGGGTAACGAGCTGCCCGCAGTAGGAGGGGTCGGTCAGAATCTCCTGATAGCCCGTGAGGCCGGTATGGAAGACGACCTCGCCCCTGGCCTCGCGCGCGGCGCCAAAGAACCATCCCTCGAAAACGCGTCCGTCTTCGAGGACCAGAAAAGCTCTATCACCACGCTGCACTAAAAGGCCATTTTATTCCAAGCCGGCGGTCGGATGCTACACTCCGAAGGCATGCTCGGCCCCGATTGGGGCGGCGAGAACCTCGTCGTCATCAAGGAGACCCGGCTCTCCAGAAAGCCGGCCAGGGGAAGCCTCACCGTGGCCTGTTCGAGCGTATCGCTCCTCGTCCTGAGCTCGCTCGTTTACTGGACCAACACGCTCGGCCTCGCTGAATTTCTCTCCGCGAGCCGGGATGCGGTCTTCGTTCGAGGAGAATACTGGAGGCTCGGCACGTCGATCGGAGTTCATGCCGACCTGGGGCACCTTCTCGCCAACGCCCTTCCGTTCGGCGTGCTGTCGTTCCTCCTCTACGGTTACTACGGAGCTCTGGTCTATCCGGCGCTCGTACTGTTTCTCGGCGTGCTCGTTACCGCGCTTGCCGTCAGCACCTATCCCGCGTACATCTCGCTCCTCGGCGCTTCGGGCGTCGTGTATCTCATGGCCGCCATGTGGCTGACGCTCTACTTGCTCGTGGATCGAAGGGTCGGTCTCCAGAAGCGAATCCTGCGCGCGGTCGGCTTTTGTCTCATCGTGCTCGTACCCACCACCGTCGAGCCGACCGTGAGCTATCGCGCCCATGCCATCGGATTCGGGCTCGGCGTCGCCGCGGCACTCGTCTACTTTTCCAGGTGGAGGGACTCGTTCCGATCGGAAGAGCGGATAGAGCTCGAGTAACCGACGACGTTTCCCGTGATGCGATCGAGGGCGTCATTCGCGATCGCGGGTCGAGTAGGCGAGGGCCATCGCGCGCTCCGTCACTTTCGCGTAGAGTCTCTCGAGCGAGCCTCGTATCTCCGGGTGTGATTTCCAGAACGACGGCATCCCGAGGCGCTTCAAGAGCGACGCCGACACGGCGGGCGGCTCGATCGCCAGGGAGATCGCGTCGAGACTTCCCCCAATCCTCCAAAACCGTTCGATCGCCTCCTCGTGGCTAGAGCCGACCTCCGGGACCGGCACGTGCCCGGCGGCCTCCGCGGCGCGACGGAGGCGAAGCTCTCTCAAGATGCGGTCTCGAGCTCGGCCTCGCCAAAGAAAGAGGAGGAACGGATCGTCATCGAGCCGCTCGGCCAATACGAAATGAAGCGCGGCGATATGCTTGCAGGGAGCGACGGCGTCGGGGCAGGAGCAATCCATCGACAGCTCGTCAGGCGTCGCCGGGAACAGGGAAAGCCCCACTGCAGAAAAGGCCTCCTCGATGTTCTCCGGCATCTCTCCCCCCAGGAGCTTGGCGGAGAACAACGCCTGTGACGCGAGCGCGCCCACCGCGCGCGCCCATTCGGCGTCGGAAAAGACCCGCAGGCCGACTTGGCTCCGATACGGCTCGAAGCGCGACCCCTGTACGCGAGCGCTGACGAGGCCCGGCTCGACCTCGAGGGCGAGGACGCGTTGCGCTCGCGCGTAACGCTTGCCCCGCTCGAGCCTCCGGGCGAGACCAATGGATTTCATGACCGCCCAGAAGCGGTTGCGCCACCACTCGTTCCCTGAGCGGATGTCGTCGCTGTTCGTCATCTAATCTCCGATGGCTTCCCGGCGAAGCTCGAAGAGGTCCCTGAGGCTCTCGGTCGATAGCTCGGTGAGAAAACCCTCCCCGGGCTGGACCACCGTCTCCGCCAGCTCCTTCTTTCTCTCGGCCATCGCGTCCACACGCTCCTCCACGGTTCCGGCACAGATGAACTTGTACACCGACACCGAACGAGTTTGCCCGATGCGGAATGCGCGGTCGGTGGCCTGATCTTCGACGGCGGGATTCCACCACCGGTCGAAATGAAAGACGTGTCGCGCTTCCGTCAGATTGAGACCGAATCCACCGGCCTTGAGAGAGAGCACGAAGATGGGAGCCGCCGAGCCGTCTTGAAAAGTCGCGATCATCTTCTCGCGCATGGCCGCGGGAACCCCGCCGTGGAGGAAGAGGACCTCGATCGATAGCTGTTCGGCAAGGTGGCGCCTGATGAGCTTTCCCATCTCGGCGTACTGAGTGAAGACGAGAGCCCGGTCCTCTTCGGCGAGCACTTCTTCTAGCATCTCGGTCAGCCGCGTCAGCTTTCCCGACCTCGAAGCCAGAGTGCTTCCATCCGATAGGAAGTGCGCTGGATGATTGCAGATTTGCTTCAGTCGCGTGAGGGCTGCGAGGACCTGCCCCTTTCTTCCGATGCCGTTTCCGGCCGCCTCGATCCGCTCGAGGCTCTCCTGGACCACCGCCTGGTAGAGCGTCGCCTGCTCCGGTGTGAGCGTGCAGTAGACCTTCATCTCGTTCTTCTCGGGAAGATCACGGATCACGGCGGGGTCGGTCTTGACTCGCCTCAAGACGAAAGGCTCCACGAGCCGTCGAAGCTCAGCGGTGGCGGCGGCGTCGCGATAGCGTTCGATCGGAAGGGCATACCGCCGCCGGAACCTCACCTCCGAGCCCAGATAGCCGGGGTTGAGAAACTCCATGATCGACCAGAGCTCCTGGAGACGATTCTCCACCGGGGTCCCGGTGAGGGCGATGCGCTTTTCGGCTGCGAGCTTTTTCACGGCGCGGGTTTGTTTCGCGCGGGGATTCTTGACGTTCTGCGCCTCGTCCAGCACGATCCCGCCCCAGGCCACGGCACCGAGCCTTTCGAGGTCGCGGTGAACGAGACTGTACGTGGAGACCACGAGGTCGTGCCTCCCGGCCTCGCCGCGAAAGGCCTCGCCCTCGGCTCGCGCGATGCCGTGATGGATCAGAACGCTCAGTTCCGGCGCAAATCGCTCGGCTTCCTTGCGCCAGTTGCCCACCACCGAAGTGGGGCAGATCAGTAGAAATGGCTGGTCGAGCTCCGACCGCTCTTTGAGATGAAGCAGAAGCGCCAGCAGCTGGATCGTCTTTCCGAGCCCCATATCGTCCGCGAGACAGGCCCCCAGACCCCATCGGCTCAGGAAGCCGAGCCAAGAGAGCCCCAGCTTCTGGTAAGGTCGCAATTTGCCCCGGAAAGTTCGAGGGGTTTCGAGGTTGGGCAGGCGCTCTCGCCCCGAGAGCCGCGATAGCAGCTCGTCGAGGAATCCGCTCGCGTTGAGCTCCGTTACCGGGAGACCTCCGTCTCCGCGCCGGCCGAGCTCCATGGCAACGACGTCTCCCAGAGTCATCTCCGGCAGGGCAGGCTTCGATTGAAGGGCGGTGAGAACTTCTTCCACTCTCTGGGGAGCGAGCTCTACCCACTGGCCTCGAACGCGTACCAGCGGCCTCTTCAGATCGGCGAGCTCGAGGAACTCCTCTCGGCTGAGCGTGTCTCCTCCGAGTGCCACGCGCCAGTCGAACTCGACGAGCGAGTCGAGCCCCAGACGACTCACGACGTTTTTCGGACTCGACGCCGATGGTTGGACGCGCAGGCTCAAACCGAGGCCGTGGCCGCGCTTGCCCCACCAACCGGGAAGGAGAACGCCGAAACCGGTGTCGCGTAGCAGGAACGCACCCTCGGTGAGGAATCGATAGGCATCGTCGACGTCGAGTGAGCACGACTCCGGCCTGGGTAGTCTCAGACTGTCCTCGAGTGGCGGAAACAACGATGCGGCCCGCCCCAGCCCTTCGAGCACCATTTCCTGCGGCCTCGCCAGGTAGCGCTCCAGGTGGCGCCAGCTCGCCCCACCGTGCTTCCAGATGCGTCCCACGGGAACGAGCACGCTCTCGTCGTCGACGGCCTGGAGGAAGAACCGCAGGCTCCAGGATTCTTCAACCGCGGGAGGATCGAGACGAAACGCGATGCGAAACGGTGCATCGGCGACCTCTTCCGCCCGCGCTTGCCAGCTCTCGAGCTCCTCGGCGATAGCCTCGGCGTCGTCGGACTCGAAGCGCCCATTACGGGCGAAGAGCGATGCGGCGAGCTCCTCGCCTGCAGTCTCGACGAAACGGGTTCGCAAGCGAAGTCGGGACGCAGCCCGTCTCACGAAATGATCGACCATCGTACTCACGAAGCCGCGCAGCAACGCATCGGGCTCGGCGTTGCGTATCAACCAGCAAGCGGGCGGCATCGCCGATCTGAGAGCATCGAGCCGGTCGGCGTCTTCTTCGACGAGCGGCTCCCAGAACGACCTCGAACCCACGACACCGGGAAGGAAACGCTGTCGTGCAAGGAGCTCGAGGGTAAAGCGAGCCGCAGCGCACCAGAACCGGATGTCCGCTCCGGAACGGAGCACGTGAGGATCGAGCTCCTCGGGAGCGGGCAGAGTCACGAGCCAGGTGAGTCCGGATTCGGGAGACAGCGTCAACCCGTGTACCACCCAGGGCGCGAGCCGCGTCGCCCGCGGTCGATCCTCCCAACGGAGCTCGGGAGAGGCAACCGGCGAGCCATCGACCGAGGGCAGGAACAACGGCACCGAGTCGGCCATCGAGTCCTCGAGAAGGCTTCCCGATGCCAGGGGTCTCAAGAGCTCGGCCTCGAGGCGGTCGCGGGCAAGCTGGAAAGGGTGGCCACCGTCGGGAGCCGGGAGGCCACCGGCGGAAGAGGCCTCGGCCCAGAGGAAGAATCGACTCCTATCGGGAAGCCAAGTCCCGTGTGCGACGATCACGCGAAGAGAATGCCGAGCTCAGACTCGGGAATCAGAGTTGGCGGAGAGGGTGGGATTCGAACCCACGTGCCCGGCTATCAACCGGACAAAGCGCTTTCGAGGCGCCCCCGTTACGACCACTTCGGTACCTCTCCGGATGGTGATTGTGCCGCCGCCGTCAATCCGGGTCGCGACGGTAACTAAAGAACTCTTGAAGTATCTTCTTACAATCCTGTTCCAGGACACCCGATACTACCGACAACCGGTGGGGTATCCCAACTTGGCTCAAATCGACGATCGATTGGACCGCGCCGAACTTGGGCTCGGCAGCTCCGTAAACCAGCTCGCTGATGCGGGCCTGGGCAATGGCACCGACACACATCATACATGGCTCCACCGTCACGTAGAGCGTCAGCCCTGGCAACCGGTAGTTGCCGAGCTCTCGCGCCGCCTTTCGCAAGGCGACGACCTCGGCATGGGCTGTGGGGTCGACGGCGTGGATGGGCTGATTGAACCCAGAGGCCACGACGTCCTGCTCCCTCGCCAAAATGGCCCCGATCGGAACTTCGCCTAGGTGAAGCGCTTGTCTGGCTTCATCGAGGGCGAGCCGCATCATTCGCTCTCGGGTCCCGATAACCCCTCCCTCGCTCGGTTTCGAGAATACTCGTTTCATCTCTCTTTGCGCAACTCGCCTCGAGCTTCCCCGAGCGGTGAGAGCCCACGGTGTAAGATCGCGTCAGTGCAATCGTGGAGGAACGATTTTATCGCTGGCTCGAGCACCTCGACACCCGCCATGCGAGCTCCTTGACGTTTGCCGAGCTGCGCGGCGGCGTCGTCGCCCTGTCGCGCATCTACGTGGAGGAACGCGCCCGGCTCGGGCGAGGCGCTGTGTTCCAGGGTCGAGCGAAACGGGCGGCCTTCGCCTGCTTCTACACTCCGCTCCACTTCCTGGTCATCCGCAGGATAATCGACGAGCTCGGCTTAAAAGACCCCGCGCCCCGACGTATCCTCGACCTCGGCTGCGGTCTGGCCGCGGCGGGCGGTGCCTGGAGCCTCGCCGCCGACGGCAAGCCGTTCGTCGTCGGCATCGACCAGAGCCGGTGGTGCGTGCTCGAGGCGCGAAGAAGCCTGGCTGCGCTCGGTCTTCGAGGAACCGTGAGACGCGAGGCGATCGGTCGAAGCCGCATCCCCACGGGCTGCGATGCCGTAGTGGCGGCCTATTCTGTCAATGAGCTCGACCCCGCCTCGCGCCAGATACTGCTCGATCGCCTGCTTCGGGGCCGCGCGAGCGCGCTCGTCGTCGAGCCGGTAGCGCAGCGGCTCAACCCCTGGTGGGGCGAGTGGAACGACGCTTTCGTCAGCGCCGGTGGAGAGGGCAACCTGTGGCGTTTCCGCTGCGATCTCCCCGAAAGGCTGAAGTCGCTCGACCGAGCATCGGGACTCGATCACGGCGTTCTCAAGGTGCGCTCGCTCGTGCTGCGAAAAGACTCTTGACTTAATGCTAAATTTCTAGCATAATCCTCGCCATGGCGAAAAAGAGCTACTTCAGGCTTTCCAATCGGGAGCGTCAGATCATGGACGTGCTCTACCGAGAGGGAAAAGCCACCGCGGCCGAAGTCCGCGAAGCGCTCGTCGATCCGCCGAGCTACTCGGCGGTCCGCGCGACACTCCGGATCCTGGAGGAGAAAGGTCAAGTCCGGCACGAAAAAGACGGCCCGCGCTATTTGTTTCGCCCCGCGGTGGGACTGGACAAAGCCAAACGAACCGCGGTGCGTCACCTGCTCACGACTTTTTTCGACGGCTCCGCGGAGATGGCCGTCGCGACTCTCCTCGACGAGTCCGCGTCCGATCTGTCGACGGCGGAATTCGAGCGGCTCAAGGAGCTCATCGAACAAGCAAGTGTCAAAGGAGACCGTTCATGAACGCCCCCGACTTCGGTGTCGTAGTCGCCGTCAAGGCGACCGTGGTTCTGGCCCTCGCTTTCGGCTTTGGCTTCGTGCTGCGTAAGGCCTCGGCCTCGGCCCGCCATCTTCTCTGGACCGTGGCGTTCGCATGCCTGGTCGCGATACCCCCGCTCACCTATCTATCGCTCTCCAACGATTCGATCCGGATCCCCGTCGCGGTGTTGGCGCCCGAGCCGACGCCGTCCGCGGCCCCCGGTGTCGTCACCGACGTTTTTGAGCGCGCAGCGCCGGAGCGTCGCGCCTCAGAGCGGGCGACGCCGGCCGCCGCACCCGTTTCTTCCTGGGAGTGGTCTCAGCTCGCGCGGGCGAGCTGGATCGCCGGCGCGCTCGTGCTTCTCGTGCGGCTCGGAACGGGGCTGGTGACGAGCGCACGCGTGCGCCGACATTCGGAAGAGATATCGGACCCGGGATGGCACGATCTGCTCGACGGAGCGCGCGATCAGCTGTGCCTTCGTCGCGCGGTCGACATTCGCTTCAGCGACGATACGGAGCTTCCGATGACGATCGGCTTCTCGCGGCCGGCCGTTCTTCTTCCCCGGGCCGCCGAGGAGTACGACGCGGCACTCCGGAGCGCGGTGCTCCTCCACGAGCTCGCTCACGTCAAGCGGCGGGATTGCACGTCACAGGTTCTCGCCCAGCTGGTCTGCGCGCTCTTCTGGTGGAACCCGCTCGCCTGGCTCGCCGCGCGTCACATGCGGCTCTTGAGCGAGCGAGCGAGCGACGACCTCGTCCTCGAGGCGGGAGCGAACCCCTCTGACTACGCGCACGATCTCCTCGAGATGGCACGAAGCCTTCATCGAGAAAGAATCACGCCGCTCGCCAGCGTCACCATGGCCCATCGATCGCGTTTCGAGGAGCGGCTGCTCGCGATCCTCGATCCCAACGTCGTCCGATCCGCGGTCTCCTCCCGCGTCGTGGTACTCATGGCCGTTGCGTCCGTTCCTCTCGTCGTCGCGCTCTCGCTCGCGGTTCCCACCAAGGCTTACCGAGAGTCGCCCCGGCAGGCAGACCGCTCGCCCCTCGTCGAGGAGCCCGAGCGGGAAGCGGCCTCTGCGTCGGCACGCTCTCAGGAATCCGCGCAGCCGGCTCAAGAGGAGCAACCCGCTCAAAAGGACCAGTCCGCTCAACAGGAGCCGGCGGTCACTCGAGTCAGCGAGCCGGCGTCGGAAGTCGCCCGCAAGGCGCTCGCGGAAGCGCTCGAGGACGAGGAGGCTTCCGTTCGAAAGCAGGCGCTCGAAGCACTCATTCGGCTCGAAGATCCCACTGTGGTCCCTCACCTGAAGCAGGCGCTCGGAAACGACGATCCCGAGATTCGGGCCAAGGCGGCGTGGGGACTCGCTCATTTTCAGTCGGAAGACTCGGGCGCGGCTCTCGTGGATGCCTTGGGGGATGAGAACGCGTCGGTGCGCGAGCAGGCCGCCTGGGCATTGGGAAGTCTGGAGACCGAGGCCGGCGTCTCGGCGCTGGTCTCAGCCGTCAGCGATGACGCGGACGCCTCGGTCCGGGAGCAGGCCGCTTGGGCGCTCGGGCAGATCCAGTCGGCGACGGCGGTGGAAGGGCTCGTGCGAGCTCTTTCGGATGCCGACCCCAACGTGCGAGAACAGGCCGCTTGGGCGCTCGGGCAGATCGAGTCCGAGACCGCAGTGGACGGACTGGCTCGCGCCCTTTCGGATGCCGATGCCAACGTGCGAGAACAGGCTGCCTGGGCGCTCGGGCAGATCGAGTCCGAGGCGGCGGTGGAGGGGCTCGTGCGGGCCATCTCGGATGCCGACGCCAACGTGCGGGAGCAGGCCGCTTGGGCTCTCGGCCGGATCGAGTCCGCGACGGCAGTGGAGGGGCTCGTGCGGGCCCTCTCGGATGCCGACACCAATGTGCGGGAGCAAGCCGCATGGGCCCTCGGAATGATCGGTGATTCGCAGGCTGTCGATGCCTTGAGCCGCGCCCTCAAGGACGAGGACGCCGACGTGCGGGAACAGGCCGCATGGGCGCTCGGTCAAATCGCGGGCGGCCACGACGACGGGAATCCGAATCCCAACCCCAATCCAAACCCTAATCCCAATCCCAATCCCAATCCGAGCCCGAACCCCAATCCCAATATCGACGTTGGAGTAAAGCGCGATTTCCGACAGAACAGCCGCGGGGTCTCACCCCTCAAGGGTGCCGTGCTCTAAGCAGGCTGATGAAAAGGTACAGCCCAGCCTGCGCGAGCGGAGCGAGCCCGGCGCGCTTGCCGCGCCGTAGGCAGCCCGAGCCGTGGCGGCCCGGTCGATTACAGGTCCCGCCACGGCATTAATCACGAGGATAAAGGATGGCAACAAAGAAGACGACAAAGAAGAAGACGAAGAAGACCGGGACGGATTCGGGATCGGGATCGGAGACGTTCTCCTTCCAGACCGAGGTGCAGAAGCTCCTCGACCTCATGGTCC
>DASPGQ010000762.1 GCA_035620555.1 Vicinamibacteria bacterium | reverse complement strand
GGGTCCGAGACCGAGTTGTAGGGAGAGGGCCTCGCCCCAACTGGAGAAAACGTCATAGTGCGTTCCGAGGCCGTAGGTTTTAGTGATCCACCAGAGAATTACCGCGGGAACGCGCGACAACCATCCCAGGAAAACCATGCTCAGACAAAGAAGAGCGTAGGGCCGCTCTTCACTCACCAGACGGAAGCCATAGTAGATACCGGTTGCGACCGCGACCCAGGTAATCCCTATCCAGAATGTGACGGGGTTCGGGACTCCGGACCGCTCGGCGAAGAATCGGACGATGGTCACGAGAAGGGAGATGAGGGCCGGCCACCCGGCGAGCCTCAGGGCATGAAGAGCCATTGCCACCTCCTCGGAAGGTTCGAGGCCGAATGCGATGGAGGCTACATCCTCTCTTCCGTTGAAGGCAAGCGGGTCGAGGCTCCGCTCACACTCGTGAGATGGTTGGCCGTCTCGAAGTCGATCGGCGACGCGTTTCAAGAAGGTTTCGACGTCCGCGCTGCCATTGCTGGCACCGGACTTGTGATACTGTGCCGCGCCGATGACGTTGCGGTCTCCGCGAGCGCTCACGTTGGGATGGCTCCTCTGCGCGAGCAATCCGCTACTGGCTGAGACCGTCGTCCTTCGCTGCCACGCGGTCATCGACGGGGTTGGCAACGAAGCCCGGCAAGATAGCACGATTCGGATCGAGGACGATCGTATCGTGTCCATCGGCGCATCCCTCGATGGGATCGATGGGGACAGGGTCATCGATCTTTCCGCCCACACCTGCCTTCCCGGCCTCATCGATGCCCACGCCCATCTCTTGATTGCGACCGACGACTATCAGGTCGATCATCTGCGACGCTCGTCCGCTTACAAGGCGCTCCGCGGTCTCAAGGTAGCGCGGGATCTCCTCCGGTCGGGATGGACGACGTTGCGCGTGCTCGGCGACGCCGACGTCTTCTACGCGCATCTCGACGTACGGACCGCGATTGAAGAAGGGCTCTTCGACGGGCCCCGCCTGACGGGCGCCGGGCATTACCTCTCGATCACCGGCGGGGGAGGCGACATCAATTTCCTCGGGCCCGAGCATCACGTCGTGGCCGACGGCCTCGTTGTCGACGGGGTCGAGGCGATTCGTCACGCCGTTCGGGAAGAATTGAAGTTTGGAAGCGACTGGATCAAAGTGCTCGCGAGCGGCGCCATGATGTCGGCGGGCGACAACCCCGAGCGCGCTCACTTCAGCCCCGAAGAGCTGCGGGCGATGGTCGAAGAAGCGACGCGACTGGGCGTCCCGGTCGCCGCGCACGCTCACTCCGCCGAAGGCATCAAGGCGGCGGTTCGAGCCGGGGTGCGATCGATCGAGCACGGAACCTTCATCGACGACGAGGGTTTGAGCCTCATGGCCGAGCGCGGCGTCTATCTGGTGCCGACGCTCTACCTCGGCGATTACTACCTCGAAGAACAACCTGAGAGCGAAGCCCAGGCGAAGATGAACGCTCTCACCCGAAAGTACCGAGGCGCACACATGGAAGCCGTGGGGAAGGCCATCCGAGGTGGCGTGCACGTCGCCGTCGGCACGGACTACGTCGGCTTCCCCGTCGCCCAGGGAGTGCGAGAGCTCGCGCTCCTCGTGGAAGCGGGGATGACGCCCATGCAGGCGATCCAGGCAGCGACGCGCGTCAACGCCGAGCTCCTCGGTTGGCAGGACCGGATCGGAACCCTCGAAGCGGGAAAGCTCGCCGACATCATCGCCGTTCCGGGTGATCCACTCCGCAATCTCGCCGTTTTCGAAAACGTCTCCTTCGTCATGCTCGGCGGGAAGGTGATTCGGTCCGTCGAAGCTCACTGATTTCCGCGAAGCGCGCGTCACTTCGCCAGACGAAAGATCAGAAACGTCACATCGTCCGGCTTCGAGGGGCTATCGCCGTCGGACTCCGCCATCCGTTCGTGAACGCTCTGGTACAACCGGCGGGTGACGGTCTCGAGAGCGCCTCGGCGGACCCGTTCGACGATCTCATCGGTGTGAAGGTTGTCGGACAGCCCGTCGCTCGCGAGCAGAAGGGTGTCGCGGGGGTCGAGCTTCAGCGGGATCCCCACATCGATGCGCATGTCGCTGCTTCCGATGACGTTGCTGATCACGTGCCGCTCCTCGTGGTGCATCGCCGCGTGCTCGTCGAGCAGACCCGACTCGACCCCGTACCCCACGGGCGAGTGGGAGATCGTCTGCAGCTTGATCCGGCCTCGATTGCCGGTCACGAGGATGAAGGAATCACCGACGTGGTAGGGACGAACCGAACGCCCATCGATCTCGGCGACGGAGAGAGTCGTCGCCGCTCCGACACCGAGGGCGAGCACCCGCTCGTTGGCGCGCTCGAAGCCGTCGAGAATTGCCGCCCGGATCTCCTGCTCGCCGCGAATCCCTTCCGTCACGGCGCCGACTAGCGAATGCACCGCCGTCGCCGAGGCGTGCTGGCCCGCGCGCGCGCCGCCGAGACCGTCGGCAACCGCAAGCACCGCCGAATCGTTCCCGGTAACGAGGACGGCGGCAGCATCCTCGTTCGACGTTGCCCTCGCGGGGTTCTTTCGCGAGTGCACCGAAACCCGACCGCTCCCGATCGCGAAGAAGGCTTCCTTCAGGTGCTCCTGCTCGACGTATACGCGCGCCTCGCCGATCTCGAGCCTCGGCGCTAGGCCCATCTCATCGTTTCCAGATGCTGTCTCAAGTGGGTCACGGTGGGAAACCGCTTGAGAACGAGAGAGCGTTTCAGCCCGCAACAGATGTCCTTGACCTCCTGGGGATGTTTCGCGTAGAAGCGCGCTCCGCCGAGAGCGTCGTAGAAGATGCGCACGAGATCGCAGATGTCGTCCTGGAGGCCCTCACGCTTCGGAGACTCCTCCCAGTGGAAGAAGTCCAGGATCTTGAGATCGAAGCGCAGGCCGTAATGCTCGACGATTACGTTCTCCGAGTGGAGATCGCCGTGGTACTCGCGAAGCCGGTGGATGCACTCGACACCCTTGACGAGGGCATAAAGGAGGTGAAGGGCGGGAAAGGGTTGGAGTCGGCCGCCCGGCTGCCGCTCGAGAAACTCGCTCAGAAGCTCGCCCTCTACGTACTCGGAAACCAGCACGGTCATTGGCGTCCGGCGCACGATGACGGTCTCTTCGGTGTGGTACTGGATCACGATGGGACAGTCCCTCAGCTTGTGCAGCTTTCGCGCATATCGCTTGGCGGTCTTGTTTCGGGGGTTGCGCTTGGGGAAGAAGAGCTTCGCCGCCCGTTCGATGCCCGTCGTCTTCTCGCGTATCCTGTAAACCTCGCCTTCCCATCCGCCACCGAGGAGCGAGACGATCTCGTACTTGCGCGCGAGCGTACGCCCGGGGACGAGGTCGAAGGAATCGATCGATTTCATGAAGACGAGCTCCTATTCTAAGCCGAACGTCGCCCGATTCGCTCACGACGAGGGCGAAGACGGCGATACAATCACCCGGCCATGACGCGTCTCGGACAAAGTCGTGTCGTCGTCACCGGGGCCGCGAGCGGGCTCGGAAGGTGCATGGCGCTCGAGATCTCCCGACGCGGCGGAGCGCTCTACCTGTTGGACCTCGACGGCGAGAGGCTCGCACGCGTTTCGAAGGAGATCGCTTCCGCGGGCGGCGCCGTCGAAGCGTTCGTGTGCGATGTATCGGATCGCCGGGCTGTTTATGGCGTAGCGAGTCGACTGGGGGAGCCGGTGGACGTGCTCATCAATAACGCCGGCGTCGTCAGCGGCTCGAGCTTCCTCGAAATCCCCGACGAGGAGATCGAGCGCAGCCTGAAGGTGAACACGCTGTCCTTGTTCTGGACCACGAAGGCGTTTCTTCCGGGGATGCTCGAGCGCAACCGCGGTCACCTCGTCACGATTGCCTCCGCCGCCGGACTCATCGGAGTCGCCCGTCTCTCCGACTATTGCGCGAGCAAGTGGGCCGCGGTGGGACTCGACGAATCCCTCCGGGTCGAGCTCAAGAAACGTGGCGCCAACATCAAGACGACCGTGGTGTGCCCCTATTTCGTCGATACCGGAATGTTCGAGGGCGTCGCGTCACGGTTCCCGTTTCTGCTGCCCATCCTCTCGGAAACGAGACTTACCGAGATGATCCTGCGCGCCATCGAGGCCGACCGCCCTCGCCTTTTCACGCCGCCCCTCGTTCACAGCATCGCCTGGCTGCGAGTGCTTCCGGTTCGCTGGTTCGACGCCGTCTCCAACTTCATGGGCATCAACGACGCGATGAACCACTTCGTGGGAAGAAAGTAAGTAAGAAGGATACCGATTGCTTCGAATGACCGGATAGGTTAAAATTTGACCGTGCGGTCAAACACTCAGCCGGTCGGCCAGAAACGACCCAGCTTCATCGAAGAGGCGCGACGGCGCCAGATCGTCGAGACCGCCATCCAAATCATTGCCAGTCAAGGGTTTTTGCAGGCATCGCTCGCGGAGATTGCCAAAATGGCTGGCATCAGCAAGGGAGTCATCTCCTACCACTTCGGTGGGAAGGAGGAGCTCGTCGAGGAGATCCTTCAAAGCCTCCTGCGCAAGCCCGCCGAGTACATCAAGCAGCGGGTCGGCGAGTGCGAGAACGCGCTCGACAAGCTGACGGCCTACATCGAGGCCAATTTCGAGTTCATGGAAGCCAACCGCGACAACTATGTGGCGCTCGTGGATCTCTGGGGCCGACGCGGCAGCACGGGAGATCACAACCACTTCAACGCCGAGGTCTACGAGCCCTCCCGCCGCTACCTCTCACACATATTAGAAGAGGGCATGGCC
>DASPGQ010000761.1 GCA_035620555.1 Vicinamibacteria bacterium | reverse complement strand
ACATGTCCCGAGCTCCCGTCACCCCGTGAGCGACGAGCATCGCCAAATCGGATTCGTCATTTACGTGAACGTGCATGTCCCAAAGGCCCGGGATCAAAAAGCCCCCTCGGCCGTCGACCACTTGGGCACCTGCGGGAGCGGGGGCGACACCGACGCTCGGACGCGAGATCGCGGCGATCTCTCCACTTCGAACGACGACGCGGACGTCGCGAACGACGCGTTCGCCGTCCATCGGGATTACATGAATGTTCTCGAGAACGAGAGTCTCGGGATTTTGACTCTGCGCTTCGACGCCGCCCACCATTCCATAAGCGAGTGATAGAGCCACGGCGCAGAACACGAGGTGTCTAGCCAAACGATCCTAGTTTGCTTTCGTCTTCGGTATGAGGAGGTTGGCCATTTGACGGTAGGGGATGGAGAGCTTCAAGCGGATGAGCTCCGATAGGGACACGCCCTCGGCGGCGGCCTCCCCCTTGAGAGCGGCGTGCAGGCTTCTCGGAACGGCGACTGTCAGACGTCCGGAGGCAACTTTGACGTCCTGCTCGAACTGCGCCGCATCCCTCAATCGCAGCTCCTCGTACCTTTCCTTGAGCCACCGATAGAGCTCGGAACGCAGTATCAGCTCTCGATCCTTTCGTGTGACTCCGAGTCGACCGAGCTCACCGCTCGGTCCGAAGAAGCGCGCGGAAAAAGTCGGCGCGTCGGCGCCTGCCTCGAGCATCTTCGTGGCGGCCTCTTTGAGACGTTCCGACGCTTCCCTCAGTTTCGATTTGTCGATCGTCATTCGTCTTTCTCATTCCCAGCGACACGCTTGGTTCTTCACAGCAGACGCAAGTCGACGTCATGCTCGACTTCGAGAAAGATCGCCTCCTGCGTGGTCCTCGCCTTGAATCTCTTCAGAATCGTTTCGAGCTCCACGACGTCGCTTTCGTCCACGATAACCATGTAGGCGGCGCTCGTGTCGATGCGACGCTCGCCGCTCTCGGTCCGCCATACCCCCTTGAAATGCCCGGAGAACGTCCACGCGCCGAAGGCGAGAAAGCAATCGTCCTCTACGGCGCTGATCTCTTCTCCGAGATCCCTCCCATCGTTGTCTCTCAGCGGAAGAAAAAAAGTAGCCTTCACGAAGGCCATTTCACTTTATATACCACTGAATACAATGCCATCGCAAATCGAAGAGAACAAAAGGCGAATACCTTGTCCGGACGAGCTGAGCCCTCTGCTTGTCCAATACCGGACTTGAGCCGGCGCGACCCGTGGCCGGCGTGATTCTCTGCTCCGCCGCTCACATGGCCCTAAGAGGCGAAGGGCAGGCTGACGACAAACGCCCCGACGGCCATTAGCCTTTGTCCAATCACAGGGATAAACTCACCGAATTCGGAGAAAGCCCTTGCTACCTGTCCTGCTTCCTTTGTTCGTCCTCGTCACCGTGCCGGTCGCGAGCCCGGCTGCGCCGCAGCCGACCACGGATGTGGCTACCTACATCAGCGCCGCCGAGGTGCTTGCCACCATCGATGCCGCTCCCGAGGGACGTGTCAGTGATCAGCAGATTCGTCACGTCGATGCCGGTGACGGCTACCTCGGCGTCGGCGTCGTTCAGCGCCCGCCGAAGGCGGCGGGAACGAGGCTGGACGGGATCCAGCATCACAAACAAGGCGAGGTCTACCGCGTGGTATCGGGCAGCGGAACGCTCGTCACCGCGAAGAGTCTCTCCGATGCCGAACCGCTCGATCCCCAAGGACAGATCGTTTTGACGCTCACCGGCCCGAGCTCTACCGGCGTCATCGTGGGAGGCCAGAGCCAGAAAATCGGGCCGGGCGACATCGTCATCATCCCCGCCGGCGTGGCGCACGGCTTCAGCGAGATCACGGAGACCATTACCTACCTCGTCATCCGCATCGATCCCGAGAAGCTCGTACAGCTCAAGTGAGCCGCCTCACATGATTCGAGGATGACGGAAAACGAAGGCCTGAAGCGGGAAATCGGCGTATTCGGTCTCGTCTCGAACTCCGTCAACATCGTCGTGGGCGCGGGAATCTTCGTTCTGCCCGCGATCGTCGCCGCTCAGTTGGGAACGGCGAGTGTCCTCGCCTACGTTTTGTGCGGCATTCTCATCGTGCTCATGATGCTCTGCTTCGCCGAGATCGGAAGCCGAATCACCACGACCGGGGGAGCCTACGCGTACATCGAAGTCGCTTTTGGCAGGTTCGCGGGCTTCCTCACCACGAACCTCTTCATATTCGGCGCCGCCATCATGGCGAACGCGGCGGTCGCCAACGCGTTGGCCGACACCATTTCGTACTTCCTCCCGGCTTTCAAGACTCAGGCAGTGCGGCTGCTCTTCTTCGTCGTCATGTTCGGAGGTTTCGCCTACTTCAACATCATGGGGGTCAAACGGGGTCTGTTTCTGGTCAAGTTCAACACCGTGGCCAAAATGACGCCGCTTTTCCTCCTAGTACTCTTCGGGTGGCTTTCGTTCTCGGCGTCGAACTTCGCCTGGGAGGCCACGCCGTCGTTCGGAGACCTCGGCCAAGCGTCGATGATTTTGCTCTTCGCCTTCGTGGGAATCGAGACGGGCCTGAACGTCAGCGGCGAGATCAAGGACCCACAGAGGACGATCCCGAAGGGCGTCCTCCTCAGCGCGTTCGTGGTGGTGCTGCTGTACACGCTCATCCAGCTCACGGCGCAAGGCGTCCTCGGGGAAGCGCTTCCGAGCTTCCGGGATGCGCCGCTCGCCGAGGTCGGCATGAGGATGGTCGGGCCTCTCGGAGCTTCCCTCGTCATCGTGGGAGCCTGCTTTTCGATGTTCGGCAACCTGAGCGGCTTCGCTCTCAACATGCCTCGAATCATCTTTGCCGCCGCGAGAGACGGCGTCATCCCACCGAAGCGTCTCGCCACAATCCACAGCCGCTACGCGACACCTCACGTCGCGGTCGTGAGCTACGCCGCGCTCGCGTGCTTTTTTGCCAGCACCGGGCAGTTCGAGCAGCTTTCGGTCCTGGCGAGTGCTTCGTTCCTGCTGATCTACCTGGGAGTCATCCTCGCCGTCATCAAATATCGAATGCGGAAAGAAGACGAACCGGGAACGTACAAGATGCCCGGTGGCTACCTCATCCCCGGGGCCTCGGCGGTCGCTGTCCTGTGGTTTCTGTCGAACCTGCCGGAGCGAGAGATCCGCGCCATGCTCGTTTTTCTGGTGGTCTTGAGTGTGATTTATTGGGGCCTCAACGTTCGACGAAGCAAGAATGCCTTGACGGCAGCGAAAGAGGACCTTCGATGAAATACCTGACGCGAGCGGACTTCGACGAGGCGCGTGAGAACGCCGCGCCGTACATTCATCGCACGCCCGTGCTCCGCTCTTCGACCTTGAGTCAGATGACGGGTGCAGACGTCTACCTGAAGGCGGAGATGTTCCAGAAGGCGGGTTCTTACAAAGTCCGCGGCCCGTTGAACGTGCTGGCTCACATGCCGAAAGAGGCTCGAGAGCGTGGCCTCATTTGCTCGTCCGCCGGGAACCACGCACAGGGTGTCGCCCGGGCCGCGCGAGAGTACGGGGTCAAAGCGACGGTGGTCATGGCCCACGGAGCGCCGGAAGCGAAGGTCCAGGCGACCCGCTCCTACGGAGCCGAGGTCATCCTCCACGGAAACGTATGGGACGACGCTTACCAGCATTCCCTCGAGCTCCAGAAAGAGCGAAACCTCACCTACGTCCACCCCTTCGACGATCCTTTGCTCGTCGCCGGCCAGGGAGGCGTGGGATACGAGACGATCGAAGACGTACCCGACCTCGACTTCCTGATCGTGCCCATCGGCGGAGGGGGTCTGATTTCGGGCTGCGCTCAGATCGTCAAGCTGATCAAACCGGATGTCAAGGTCATTGGCGTCGAGATGAAGGGGGCGCCGGCGATGAAACGAAGTATCGAAGCGGGACATCGCGTCACGCTCGAGAATATCCCCATCATCATCGATGGCCTCACCGTCAAGACCGTGGGTGCCTACACCTTCGAGATTTGCCGTGCCTTCGTGGACGACATCCTCGCCATCGATGAGCAGGAGATCTTCGCTGCGATTCCCTGGATCATGGAACGATGCAAGCTGGTAGCCGAGGGGGCGGCGGCGTCCACGGTCGCAGCCCTGCTGACCGAAGCCCTTCAGCCCCCCGCGGGGAGCAAGGTGGCCTGCGTCCTGAGCGGCGGCAACCTGAACCTCGCGGCGTTGAAGGGAATGACCTGGAACTGAGGAGCACATCAGGACGCGGGCGTGCCGAGCCCGCGTGAGCATCGGTCCGGAACGCACGTGGAGCATTTCCGCAGACGGTCAGACGGAGGCGCACGGACCGGAGGGCTCGCCCGTGAGCCTCGAGACGACCACTCCTCACTTCCATGGACTCCAAGCGACGAGCCAGACTTGACCACGTGGTACCCCAGGTGACGTAGCCCCGAGCTGCGCCGATTGGATACAATCAACCATGACCAGAGCACGAGCTCGACGTGCCGAGTGGACGGTGCGCCGATATCGTCTCGGCGAGGAGCCGGGTGACGATCTGTCGGAGTCGACGACGGCTGAGGAGCGAATCGATATGATGTGGGAGCTCGCGGTTTCAGCCTGGACTCTCGCCGGCCGCGAACTTCCCACGTATAGCCGCGAGCACATGCCGTCGCGGCTGTACCGACGAGGCGAGACTCCGCCGGACGACGACGACGACGACGACGTTGCCTCTTCGTAACCTCAACGAGGACTTTCGCGACCTGCTCCTGGCGTTCGCGGACGGAAACGTGGAGTTCGTCATCGTCGGCGCCTTCGCCGTCGCCTATCACGGCGTCCCGAGGGGAACGGGAGATATGGACGTCTTTGTGAAGGCGAGCCCCGATAACTCTCGGCGGGTTTTCGGCGCTCTCGTTCGCTTCGGAGCTCCCCTCGAGAGCGCAGGCGTCAAACCGGAGGACTTCGAGACACCCGGCATGGTCTACCAGATTGGCCAGCCCCCTAGGCGCATCGACGTTCTGACGGAGATTTCCGGGGTCAGCTTTGAGGAGGCGTGGGCGACCCGGCGAACGACCGAGATCCAGGGCCGCAGCGTTGCCTTCATCGGGCGAGACGAGCTCCTGCGAAACAAAGAAGCTACCGGGCGCCCCAAGGACCTTGCCGATCTTTCCCGTCTGAAGAAGAGACCGTAGTTCGGCCGCGCGGCCCGGCACCGCTGTCGATCGGTCGGATGATTCGTGAGCGTCTCACCCTCTGAGCCTGACCGCAAGGCGCGATTGTGTTAAGTTCTCCTAACCCAAATGATCCAGTCTGAAGGGCTGACGAAAATGTCGAAGACCTTCACCCGTCTCGCGCTCCTTGGTTTCCTGTCACTGCGATCACCCGCATCACTCCCGGCCCAGACCGAGGCGGAGGGGCACCGCCAGGCGATCCTTCGCTACCTCGAGCAGGTGCGGAACGAGACCGGGGCGCCGGGCATTTCGGCGGCCGTCGGCCTCGAGGGAGAAATCGTCTTTTCCGGCGGCGTGGGTTACGCCGAACTGGACAATATGACTCCGGCGGACGGCGGCACGGTGTGGAACGTCGGCTCCGTCTCCAAGGTCCTCGCCGGCGTCGCGGTAATGCAGCTCGTCGAGCGCGGCACCGTGAGTCTCGAGGATCGCATCCAGAAGTACGTCCCCAGTTACCCGGAGAAACGCAGCCCGATCACGCTCGAGCACATCCTGACGCATACCTCCGGCATCCGACACTATCGTGACGGCGAGTTCGGCCCCTATGGTCTCTACGAAGCACGGCACTTCGACGACATCAACGAGGCGATAGAGCATTTCCGAGACGACCCGCTCTTGTTCGAGCCGGGAAAGCTCTATTTCTACTCCTCGCACGCGTTCAACCTTTTGCAGGGCGTCGTGGAGACGGCGAGCGGTCTCGGCTTCGAGGAATACATGAGGCGGTTCGTCTGGGAGCCCGCCGGCATGCTGAGCTCCTCGTTCGACGTGCCCTCGCGCATCGTCCACAAGCGCGGCCGGGGCTACGTTCGGAACGAGCGCGGCGTCCTCGTGAACCCTCCCTACGTCGACCCGAGCTACAAGTACGCGGGCGGCGGCATGCTCTCCACTTCCGAGGACCTCGTCCGCTTCGGTCAAGCGATCAACGACGGCAAGCTCATGAAGGCGGAAACGGTGGCTACCCTGTTCGCCGTCCACGTCGACCCCGTCATGGAGCTCCAACGCGAGGGGGAGTCCGTCAAACAAGACTTCAAAATGGCGCTCGGCTTCCAGCTCGACGAGGACGCCGAGGGCCGCTGGTACATCAATAAGACCGGCACGGTGAAGGGCACCCGCTCCGTTGTCATCGACTACCCGGAGTACGATCTCGTCGTCGCGCTCCAGGCCAACGCCCTGCCGTTCGACTCGAAAAAGCACGCCCAGGCCATCGCCCAGATGTACCTCCCGCCGGTCCACGGCGGCTACCCGACGGACCGCGAGCCTTGACCCGGACGCTCTTCCGCTGATGAGCGGGCCCCGCGACCATCAGGAAGCGCTCGCCATAAGCGGAGATATCGTATCGAGCGGTGCGGCCTAGCGATGAGGGCCTCTAGGTGCCGCAGGTAGAGTCATCGCCGATTCGAACGGGTACGGACATCAAC
>DASPGQ010000760.1 GCA_035620555.1 Vicinamibacteria bacterium | reverse complement strand
CGACGGGGCCTTCCACCGCCTGGAGGTTGGAACGGAAGTTCGGTTTGCCGAGGAGCAAGGGGAGAAAGGCCCACAAGCAAGCACGGTGACCCTCGTCGGCCGCGAGGGAAAGCACGAGCCCGGTCCGGCGGGGTCTTAGAGAGAGTGCCGTGGCAATGATTTCGAAATCATCGAGCCAGCACCGTCTTGCCCGTCGTGCGTAGGCGAATCAAGCTGGAACGTAACAGACTAGACTAGATCTGCAATCCGAGCCCCTCGATTCGGACCCGCAAGCCCTCGCGCTCGACGCGCGCGCCGAACTGTTCTGCGAGCCAGAGGTTCGTCACCACGTGATCGGTCAGGGCGGGAACGATGTAATCGGTGGTTCCCTCGGCGGGGGCCCCGAAAAAGATGAGCTGATCCGCGAGGTAACGATCCACGGTCGCGCCGCTGCGGAGATCTTCGAGGAACCTGCGGGCCACAGTGTGCCCGATCGTCTCCGAGCGCCTTCTCCTCGCGCCGGCGCGGTCTCCGCCCAACAGGCATCCGGTCGAGCTCTCGGCCCAAATCGCCAGGCTGGCGCCGGGCTGCAGAGCGAGCCCATCATCGACGCAGGCGATCTTCGCGCTGATGCCTGCCGCGTTCAGAATCTTTTCGCATGAGCTGGCCATGCGCTCGCTGACGCGTTGTTCCGCGAGATGGCTCGAGAAGGCAACGCCGGCGACCTCGGTAACCAGACCGGGTTCGATCACGTGGAGGGAGTGGAGCCTGCTCGAAACGGGTTTTACGAGAAGCTCGATTTGGCCCGATCCCTTGGGCACGTAGCCCGCCCGTAACAGCTTCAGCTGCGCGTCGGCTCCCATTCGAGAGAGGAGGGGTAGCAAGACGTTCTGCATGTGATGGGGGGAGGGCGCGAAATCCTGAAAGACGCCGCCGGTGATGCGCGCCCGGATCGGTCCTGCGGCGAAACACGACAGCGGCAAGATACTCAGGGCGAGCATGGTCGTGGATCCGGCGGTTCCAATGTCCCAATAGAATTCTCCGCCTCGGATTGCACCGCTCGGGGCGAAGGTCAACTCGTGTGATCCGACGCGCAGTCCGTCGGTCTTCGCGTTACAGAGCTGGGCGGTCGCCCGTACCGCGGACACGTGTTGCGGACGAAGGCCGGGTGTCGGCCGTTTGGCGCGAATGTTCTCGATGCGAACCGGACTTTGGGAGAGTGCCGCCATGGCCACGGCGAAGCGAACGATCGTTCCGCTTCCCGAATGCTGCGATCCGTCGATTGAGTTCACCGTTCCTCGCGATCTCGAATGATGCCGCGGAGTGGCGTCGACCGTGGGCAACGGAGGGATCTTTACACATCGCCCAGGTTCCGCCCACGTCCCTGACTGAAGGGTCCCAAGTTTGAGTCAATTGGATGCGCGAGTCGCCGGGCGCTATCATGGCGTCTCCCGACGAGGTTTCATCGCCGCTTTCTTTGAATCTCGAGTGACGAATGCGTCGAGCGAGCTGGGAGCATTTCCCTCACGATGCGGACATGGGAGTACGCGGCTTGGGCTCGTCTCTCGAGGAAGCTTTCGAAGGCGCGGCTCTGGCGTTGTGCGCATTGACCACCGAGCTCGGAGAAATCTCGGGGAAGGAGAGCGTCGAGATCCGCTGCGAAGCACCCGATCGAGAGATGCTTCTCGTCGATTGGCTGAACGCCATCGTTTTCGAGATGGCGACACGGGGCATGGTTTTCGGAGCCTTTCGCGTCACGATCGACGACGGCCGGCTCCGAGGAACCGCCTGGGGTGAGAAGCGAGATCGGGAGCGCCACGACGTCGGGGTCGAGGTAAAGGGCGCGACGTTCACCGAGCTGCGGGTCGCCGAGCGAGGCGATGGCACGTGGGTTGCGCAGTGTATCGTGGACGTGTGACGCCTGCAGGAACGAGGAAGAAATGAATCTCGGCAAATTGAGAAGGAAATCGGAGAACGAGTGGTGGATTGCGCCCACGGGGAAGATGCGCGTTCCCGCGGTCATCTACGGCACCGAGTCTCTGGTGGCCGACATGGACGAGAAAGTCTACGAGCAGGTGACGAATGTCGCCCGGCTTCCGGGCATCGTAAAGGCTGCCTATGCCATGCCCGACGCTCACTGGGGATACGGATTTCCCATCGGCGGCGTGGCGGCTTTCGACCCCGACGAAGGCGGTGTCGTTTCCGCCGGAGGGGTGGGCTTCGACATCTCGTGCGGTGTTCGTCTGCTGCACACGGGTCTCGGCGTCGACGACATCGAGCGGGTCAAATCGGAGCTTGCCGAAGCTCTTTTTCGTGCCATCCCCGCGGGCGTGGGAAGCCGCGGAAAGATCCGTCTCGATGCCGATGAGATGGACGCAATGCTGGCCGGAGGGGCCCGCTGGGCGGTTCGTCGCGGATATGGGCGCGAGGAGGATCTCGAACGTATCGAGGAGCGCGGGTCCGCGGCCGGTGCCCGGCCGGATTACGTCTCCGATCGCGCAAAGGCGAGACAAAGGGACGAGATGGGTACGCTCGGATCGGGGAACCACTACTTGGAAGTCCAGGAAGTCAAGGAGATCTACCGCGAGAAGGTCGCGCGGGCTATGGGCCTCGCACCCGGCGACGCCGTGATCAGCATCCATTGCGGCTCGCGCGGTCTCGGGCATCAGATAGGAACCGACT
>DASPGQ010000759.1 GCA_035620555.1 Vicinamibacteria bacterium | reverse complement strand
CGGGTTGCGGGCCGCGACGGCAGCGTCGTGGCGAGCTCCAAGGAATACAATGATTTCTCGGGTCTCTCCTGGCGAAGCGATCGAGAAGTCTGGTTCTCGGCGCAGGAGACTGGAAAGGAGTTCGTCGTTTTCGCGCTCTCGCTCTCGGGGGAGGTGCGCGAAGTGCTCCGCGCTCCCGGCTCCCTCGCGCTCCATGACATCTCGCCCGAAGGGCGCTTGCTCGTCTCTCAGTTCAAGGGACGCTTCGAAACGGTCGGCCTCGCTCCGGGAGATGCCGACGAAAGGGATCTGACCTGGCTCGACCGGACCTACATCGAGGATCTCACTCCGGACGGCCGAACGATCGTGTTCCACGAGGGCGGCATCGGTGGGGAAATGATTTCCCGAGAGGCAAAAGGGATGGCCTTTCTTCGTGCCACGGACGGCTCTCCCGCAGTGCGGCTCGGGGTGGGCCAGCCCCTCGCGATCTCTCCCGATGGCCGATGGGCGATCCTCTTGGGCAGGGAAAATGCGCGCATCACGCTCTATCCCACCGGTGCGGGAAGCTCGAGAGATCTTCCGGCGGCGAGCATTCGTCAATACTATGATGCCTGGTGGTTTCCCGATGGGCGCCACTTTCTCATCGCAGGCAACGAAGAAAATCGCCCTCGGCGGCTCTTCCTTCAGGATCTCGAGGGAGGGGATCCCCAAGCGCTGACACCGGAGGGAATCTGGACCGAAGAGAACAGTATCTCACCCGACGGCAAGTGGGTCGCCGCCTCCGCTCCGGACGAGCCCATGTCGCTGTATCCCGTCGAGGAAGGGGAGGTCCGAGTCCTTCCCGGGATCGCTCCCGACGAGTACGTCCTTCGTTGGAGCACCGATGGACGCCACGTGTTTGTCACCAAGCGTCGTGTCGATGGACCGGTCGTACCCATTTTCCGTCTCGACGTCGGAACCGGTGAGCGAGAATCGTGGAAGGAATTGACGCCCCGGGATCCATCGGGCGTTACCTCGATTGCCTGGGTCTGCCTCACACCGGACGGCAAGTCCTACGCCTACACCTACAGCCGCGTCCTTTCCGACCTCTACCTGGTCGAAAATGCGCATTGAAAGCCAAGGACCGCCCGATGTCCGCCCCCAACAACAAAGCGCTAGGAGGTTTGCTACCGTGCTTCGATGGAGACGGGGTGCGAGATTACTCCTGCGACCGAGGAGGAGCCGGAGTGGGCGGCGCAGCTGACGTCCCGTTCTAGAGAGAGCGAGACGACACCGTCCGTGCTTTGATATCGTTTCCCGCGGGGCTCGAATCACGAAGGAGGATGCGATGCCAGAGGCTGCTCAGGTGCCGCCGGAAGGACAACTCATGCAGGCGATGTTCGGGTTCATGGTCTCGCGGGGCGTGGCCGCGGCGGCGGAGCTCAATGTGGCGGACGCGCTACGCGACGGCCCGCTCTACTACACCGAGCTGGCGAAGGCCGTCGGCGCGGATCAACGCGCCTTACATCGCGTGATGCGCATGCTCACCGCCGTCGGCGTGTTCGCCGAGCCGGAGCCGGGAAAGTATGCCTTGAATGAAGTTTCGGAGCTGTTGCGAAACGACAATCCTGCCTCGTTTCGCGATATGGCGGCGATGATCACTTCCGAGTCGCACTGGATGCCGTGGGGACGCCTCACCGACACGCTTCGGTCGGGCAAATCTGGACCGCAGCACGCCTTCGGGACCGATATCTTCGCCTGGTTCCAGCGAGACGAGAACAAGGACCAGTGGAACCTCTTCAATGCGGCCATGACGAGCTTCTCCACCGCCACCAGTCAGGCGGTCGCCGAGAGCTACGACTTCTCAGGCTGCCGGAAGATCGTGGATATCGGCGGTGGACATGGCTTCCTCTTGAAATCGATCCTCGGCAAGGCGCCCCAAGCCCGGGGAGTCCTGTTCGACCTTCCCGGCGTGGTCGACGGCGCCGACCGCGACGAGCTCGGAGAACGTATCGAGGGCGTCGGCGGCGATTTCTTCGAGGCCGTGCCCGGTGGCGGTGACTGCTACACGATGAAGCACATCATCCACGATTGGAGTGACGATCACTGCCGGAAGCTCCTGAGCAACGTTTCCAAGGTCATGCATCCGAGCGGCAGCGTGCTGGTCCTCGAGATTGTAATGCCCGAGAGCCCCGAGCCCCATCCGGCGAAGTTCATGGACGTCAACATGCTGGCGATGACCGAAGGTGGCTGCGAGCGCACCGAGAAGGAATACGCGGCTCTGTTCGAGTCGTCGGGCCTCGCGCTGAAAGCGATTCACCCGACGAAGAGCCCGGTGAGCATCGTCGAAGCCAAGAAAGCTTGAAGTCACGCGTCGGAGGTAGGGTCGGCATTCCTCATCAAACGCAGAGCGTCGGTCGCAAGAGTGTGCCGAGCCAGTAGAATGTCGACCCGATTACGCCGTCATGTCTCTTTCGAGCGGAGCCAGGCCTACGACGTCTCTCTCGATGCCAGAAGTTCCTGATGGTTGAAGCCGGAGACGCCTCGAGCGAGCTCCACGTCGTCCTGAGTGACTCGAGCATCACGTTCTGGGGGGTGAGGCGCTCGAGCTCTGAGGGCTTCGACTTTCACGCGAAGCTCGTTGCATGAGAGACTCTGTTCAAATAATAAGGACGCGGCGCGATGGCCATCGATTCGGGTACACGCCTGGGCTCATACCAGATTGTCACGCCGCTCGGCGCGGGCGGGATGGGGGAGGTGTACCGCGCTCGGGACGTCCGGCTGGGACGCGAGGTCGCGCTCAAAGTGCTGCCCACCGAGGTGGCCTCTGACCCCAGTCGGCTCGCCAGGTTTCATCGGGAGGCGCAGACGCTAGCTGGCCTCAACCACCCCAACATCGTCACGCTTTTCACGGTCGAAGAAGAAGACGGCACGCCGTTTCTGACGATGGAGCTGGTCGAGGGCCAGAGCCTCGACCGGCATATCGCATCGGGTGGCTGGCCCGCTGCGCGTGTCATCGAGCTGGGCATCGCTCTCGCCGACGCACTGGCTGCGGCGCACGAGAAGGGGGTCGTACACCGCGACCTGAAACCGGGAAACGTGATGCTCACCCGCGAAGGACGGGTAAAAATCCTCGACTTTGGCCTCGCGAAGTACGACACGACGAGCGCCGGAGTCGATAGCGAGGCAGCGACCGAAGCTCCTCTCTCGATCGCCGGCGAGGTCAGGGGAACCGTGCCTTACATGTCGCCGGAGCAGGTACGCGGCGAGGTCGTCGACAGCCGCTCGGACTTGTTCGCGCTCGGCGTCCTGCTCTACGAGCTGGCAACGGGTCGACGACCGTTCCAGGGGGCCACCGCCGCCGTGATCATCAGCGCGATCCTGCGCGATGCACCGGTGCCGCTTTCGTCCGCGCGTTCCGACGCACCTCCGGCGCTCGACCGGATCATCGCTCGCTGCCTGGAAAAGGAGCCTTCCGCCCGTTTCCAGACCGCACGCGATTTGAGCGACGAGCTGCGCCGCGTGCAGCTGGCCACGGAGGCTGGAGCGTTTCTCAAGCCGCCACCGACGCCGTCCACGCCGCTCGTCGGCCGTGAGACCGCTCTCGCCTCTGCCGCCGAGCGGCTGCGCGACGGCGCACGCGTCTTGTCGATTACGGGCTACGGAGGTGTAGGCAAGACGCGATTTGCGATCGAGATCTTTCGCCGCATGGCCTCCGAGTATGCCGGCGGTGCGGCGTTCGTCTCGCTCGCCTCCGTTACCTCGGCCGCCGAGGTCTTAGCGGCCGTTGCTGTCACGCTCGAGATCGCCCAGGCACACGGCCGGTCCGCGCTCGACGCGCTCTGTACGGTCATCGGGGATCGCCGCGTGCTTCTGGTCCTCGACAATCTGGAGCAGGTGCTCGATTCGGCGGAGGATATTGCCGCCCTCGTCTCCCGCTGCCCTTCGCTACAAGTGATTGCCACGAGCCGTGCGCCGCTCAAGATCGGCGCGGAGTCCGAGTTCGCGCTCCCGCCCCTCGAGCTTCCGGCGTCGGATTCGGACACACAGTCTCCCGAGGCGCTGGGAGAGTTCCCATCCATCGCACTCTTCGTCGAGCGCGCCGCCAGAGTGAAGCCTGGGTTCGCCCTCACCGCCGAGAACGCATCGGCGATCACCGGGATCTGTCGCCGTCTGGACGGCCTCCCGCTGGCCCTCGAGCTCGCGGCCGCGCGCGCGCGAATTCTCGAGCCGGCCGTCCTGCTGCAACGACTCGATCATGCGCTCGATCTCCTCACGTCGGGCGATCGCGATCTTCCTCTCCGCCAACGGACGCTGCGCGCGACGATCAGCTGGAGCTACTCCCTTCTCGACGCCGCCGAACAGCGACTGCTGCGCCGTGTGTCGGTGTTCCACGAAGGCTGGACCCTCGAGGCGATGGAACAGGTCTGCTACGAGGACGCCGACAGGCATCGGGCGCTCGACGCGCTCGACTCGATCGTCGAGAAGGGGCTCGTGCGCGTCGCGGGCGCGGGCGATCGGTATTCGCTCCTCGAAACGATCCGGGCGTTTGCCTCCGAGCAGCTGCACGCGGGTGGGGAAGTGGAGCCCGTCCGGAACGCGCATGCCGATTATTTCCAGAAGCTCGCCGCCAGCTTGGACGAGGCGTTCCGCGGACGCGGGCAGATCGAGGCGGCGCGACGCGCTCGCAGCGACAACGCGAACACGCTGGCCGCCCTGCACTGGCTCAGTGCCGCGGCGAGCACCGGAGACCCGTCGGCACTCGAGACCGGGCTTCAGCTCTGCGGACACATGAACTGGTTCTGGCACATCGGAGGCCTGCACTTCACCGGGCGTGACCTGCTGGACCCGCTACTCGAGCTCGCTCGCGATCGCTCGTCGAGTCGAGGCCGTGCCCTCGCAAGAATGGCGGCGGGCATGATCTCCACGACCACAGGCGAGTGGGAACGCTCGCTCGGTGAGTGGCAAGGAGCATACGACGATGGCATGGCGATTGGCGATGAGGCGATTACGGCCGAGGCCGGCATGGGCGTGGGGTATTGCCATCTCAGTGCGGGTCGCATGGAAGAGGCGGGTACGAGCCTCAACGAGTCGATGACTCTCAGCGCCAACGGCGTGAGCGACTTCGTGCACGCCCTTTCGATGACCCTCGACGGAATGCGCCTCTTCGCGATGGGCAATCTGGAGGCAGGTATCGACAGGCTGGAGCGGGCGCGACGGATCCAGGATCGCATCCACGATTACGAAGGTGGTGGGGTCGCGCTGAGCTTCCTGGCGCAAATGACCTTTGCGAAGGGCGATCACGCTAGCTCTCTCTCGTTGTATCGCGACGCACTCCGCGCTTTCGAGACGGTGGGCGATCGCCCGGAGCTCGCGCGTGTGTACAGCGAAATGGGATGGACCGCGCTTGCCGCCGCGGACATGCGAACCGCGCAGGACTCGTTTCGGCGCGCGGTGCAGGCGGCTGAAGAGGTCGGCAGTCCGCGCGGCACCGGCCTCGCCCTATTGGGACTCGCGGCGGTCGAAGCGGCGGAAGGCCGGGAGGAGCGCGC
>DASPGQ010000758.1 GCA_035620555.1 Vicinamibacteria bacterium | reverse complement strand
CCTCTCACCGACTCGGCGAGCCCCGCCTTGGCAAGGCGATGCAGGAGCTTCTCCGCGTAGGCCACGGAAATGCCTTCTTGAGCGGCCACTTCCCGGACGGTGATCGGCTTGGCCTCCTTCGCACTGCGGGCGAGCTGCAGTAGGCATCGAATCCCGTATTCCTCTTGCGCCGTCACCTTCATGCCTCTAATTCTGATTAAACCTGACTTTTTTGTCAAGTATTATGATGCTATACTCCGAGAACCTTGAGAGTGCTCATTTTGCTGATAATCAAGGATTTGCGACTACTCGTCCGAGATGCCATCGCTTTGCTGCTTCTCTTCCTGGCACCCATCCTGGTGATTGCCGCGGCGGGGTTCTCCCTTTCGACCCTGTACCGGAGCGAGCGGCACCTCCTTCCTCTGACCGACCTCGACGGGGGTGAGATCGCTCGCACGCTCGTGGCGACTCTGCGCGAAGCCGCCGAGCTGGAAGTGGTCGAAGTGGGAGTCAACGAGGCGCGCCGCCTGGTAGGGGAAACTCCCCGCGCGGGCGCGGCTCTCGTCATTCCCGAGGGCTACCCGGCGGACGATGTCGCGCTTCAACTCTTGACCGACCCGGTGAAACACCTCGAGGTGCTCAAGATTCAAGCTGCCGTGGAGCGGGCGAACGCGGGCATCGTGACGAGCCGGGTGGCTTCTCGCATTGCCGTCGTCGAGGTCCTGACCTATGCCGGCGAGACGGTGGATCTCGAGGCCCTTGGGGAAGACGCGGCCAAGCTCGCCTCCCGCCTCCTCGAAAAGAACAGCCGACTCGAGGAAGCGAGTGTCTACGGGGGGACTACCACATTCAATACATTCGACCAGAACGTTCCCGGCTTCGGACTAACGTTCCTCCTGCTGGGAATGCTCTTCGGGGTGGGCCTCGGGATTCTGGACGAACGGGAGTGGGGAACGATGTACCGACTCGCGGCCGGACCCGTCTCGGAGTCGAAGCTGGTCGTTGGTAAGATGCTCTCACGCTTTCTCATGGGCCTCGTCCAGATGACCTTGCTCTTCGCCGTTGGTCGCCTGGCTTTCGGTATTTCGCTCGGGCGGTCGCTCGTCGCCCTCGCGCTCGTCGTGGTCGCGGTGACCTTTGCCTCGGCATCCCTGGGGCTACTGGCCGCGTCCCTCGCCCCGAGCCGTGATGCCGTCTTGCCGATGGGAACGATCGGGGTGGTGGTGATGGCGGCAATCGGCGGTTGCTGGTGGCCGATCACCATCGAGCCTCTGTGGCTGCAGCGGCTGGCGCATGTCTTTCCCACCGCGTGGGCCATGGGCGCGTTCAACGATCTCATGCTTCGCGAGCGGGCTTTCGTCGAGGTCGTGCCCTCGTTGATTGCCCTCCTGGGATTCGGAGCTCTCTACCTCGTTTTCGGAGTGCGCCTTTTTCGTCGCCCCGGAGTCGGCGCTTGATCGCAATCCTCGTTGCCATCCAGCTTTCGGCCGGGGCCGTGGTCGCGCGGGTCAAAGAAGGCGACCTGAAGATCGGCGACCTGCAAGCGCACGCACGTCTCGAGATCGTCTCGGGCGGTGAGACGAAGTCGAGAAGCTTCGATCTGTTGCTCAAGCGAGACGGCGTGGATTACCGTGCCCTCATCGTCATGCGCGAGCCGGAGACCATGGAGGGCACGACGTTCCTCGTCCATGCAGCGCGGGGAAAGAAGAACCGTGAGTGGGCTTACTTTCCGGATCTGGATCTCGTTCGCGAGATCGCAGGAAAGGGCCAGGACGATTCGTTTCTGGGCTCGGACATCACCTACGGAGATCTCGCGGGAGGAGCCCACCTCGACGACCTCCTCCACCGTCTCGTGGGAGAGGAGACGCAGGATGGAGCTCCGTGCTACGTGATGGAGGGGGTGCCACGTCACGACATTACCTACGGTAAGCTCCGTGGCTGGGTTCGCAAGGAAGACTTCGTGACCGTGAAGGCCCAGTTCTTCGATGACACCGGGGCGCTGATGAAAGAGGCGAGGATCACCGACATCCGGGAGCTCGACGGAGGCGCAAAGCTGGGGCATCGCATCGAGCTCGTGAACGACGCCGCCGAGAGCCGAACCGTGCTCACGTTCTCCGATGTCGTCATCAACCAGGGGCTTTCGGACGAGCGTTTCCGCGAGGAGAGCCTCCCGGGAAGGTGACGGGAAATGCGTATCCTGGACGCGACCTGGGCCCTTCCCGAGCACTATTACTCCCAGGATGACCTGTCCGCGGCGCTGAAGAAACACTGGGCGGACAAACTCTTCAATCCCGAACGGCTCGAGCAGCTCCATCGCAATGTTCTCGTTTCCGGTCGACATCTCGCGCTTCGACTCGACGAGTACGAAGGCCTTTCCTTCAAAGGCGCGAACGACGCGTATCTTCGATGTGCCGTCGATCTGGGTGCGCGCGCTCTCGAGGACGTCCTCGAGCGCAGCGATCTCACCCCTTCGGAGATCGATCATTTGTTCTTTGTGTCGACGACCGGTATCGCCACGCCTTCGATCGACGCACGGCTGGTGAACCGTCTGGCTCTGCGGCCGAACGTGAAGCGCTCGCCTCTGTTCGGGCTCGGCTGCGCCGGCGGGGCGGTGGGGATCACTCGCGCAGCGGACTACCTGCGCGCCTTTCCCCGCGAGATCGCAGTCCTCCTCTCGGTGGAGCTGTGCAGCTTGACGCTGCAAAGAGAGGATCTCTCGATACCGAATCTGATCGCGAGCGGACTCTTCGGCGACGGCGCTGCCGCCGTGGTTCTCGTCGGAGCCGACCGGATGGCTGCGGGACCTGCCGTGGTGGCCTCCCGCTCGGTCTTCTACCCCGACACCGAGCACATCATGGGGTGGGACGTTACCGACGACGGTTTCGGAGTCGTGCTCTCCGCCGAGATCCCCGATCTCGTCCGGCGGGAGATGAGGCGAAACGTGGACGATTTTTTGAGCGCGCATCGTCTCGGGTTGGAGTCCATCGAGACCTTCGTCTGCCATCCCGGTGGTCCGAAGGTTCTCGAGGCCTTCGCCGCCGCGCTCGACGTGCCCCGAGAAGCGCTCGCCTTGACGTGGCAAAGCCTGGAGAGGTTCGGGAATCTCTCCTCGGTGTCGGTTCTGGTCGTTCTCGCCGAAACTCTCCGCCAGCGAACGCCCGCCCCGGGAAGCTACGGTCTGCTCCTGGCGATGGGGCCGGGCTTCGCGACCGAGCTGGTCTTGCTCCGATGGTGAGTTTGTATCTGGCTTTCATTGCGATGATCGCGGCGGAACGGGTCGTCGAGCTCGTGGTGAGCCGCTCCAACGCCGCCTGGGCGGGGAAGCACGGAGCGATCGAGTACGGGCAGGACCACTTCGCCTGGATGAAGGCCGTTCACGCGAGCTTCCTCGTCGCCTGTCCTCTGGAAGTCGTCGTCTTCGACCGGCCCTTCGTTCCCCTTCTCGGGTATCCGATGCTCGCCGTGGCAGTGCTCGCCCAGGTGATCCGCTACTGGGCGGTCGTCTCACTCGGGAGACGCTGGAACGTTCGCGTTCTCGTCATTCCGGGAATGCCCCTCGTCAAGAGCGGCCCATACCGTTTCATGCGCCATCCAAACTACCTCGCGGTGATTCTCGAAGGGCTCGCCGTGCCGCTCGTGCATTCGGCTTGGATCACCGCGGTCGGTTTCAGTGGGCTGAACGCGTGGCTTCTTTCGATTCGCATCCCCATCGAAGAGCGTGCTCTTCTCGAGCACGCGGGTTGACTCCGGTGGAGCGGGGGGCGATCCTCGAGGGAGTTCGAGAAGTCTTTTCCGAGCAGCTCCGCCTCTCGGGAGTGGAAGAGTCCACGCATCTCTTCGACGACTTGCACCTCGACTCCATCCAGCAGCTCTCGTTGGTCATCGGACTCGAGAACCGCTTTCGCGTCAAGCTCGAAGAGAGCGACGAGAGCGGACTCTCGACGGTCTCCGACATCGTCGAGCTCATATCGCGGAAGCATCGATCGTGACCACTCTCATCGAGTCGCTGCTCCAGGCTTCGCGAACTTCCGAAGGAGTGACGTTCGTCGACCGAGACGAGGAGCAGTTCTTTCCCTACCTCCAGATCCTCGAGCGAGCGCGCCGGGTTGCTGGAGGCCTGCGCGCGATCGGGATCGAGCGGGGCGAGCGCGTCGGGATCTCGATCCCTACGAGCATCGCCTTCTATGACGCTTTCTTCGGCGCCCTGTTTGCGGGTGCGGCGCCCGTTTCTCTGCCGCTGCCGCCGCCTTTCGGCGATCGCGCGACCCATAACCGCAGCGTCAAGGGGATGCTGTCGCAGTGCGACGGGCGACTCCTTCTGAACAGAACGACGCTGGACGGGCTTCCCCGAGCCGGAGACGCTCAGTCCGAGCCCCGTCCCGAGGAGCTGGCTCTCGTCCAGTTCTCCTCAGGCACGACCGAGGGTCCGAAGCCGATTCCTCTCACCCACCGGCAGGTTCTTGCCAACGTGCGCACCCTCCTCGGTGCTTTCCTCTCGGCTTACCCCGAGCACGGCGGGTTTCGGCACATTGGCGTGTCGTGGCTTCCCCTCTACCACGACATGGGTCTCATCGGCGCCGTTCTCGCGGCGATGGCGCATCCGGGTCCGCTGTTCCTCCTCAAGCCGGAGCAGTTCATCGCGCGACCCGCGTCGTGGCTGCGGGCTATTTCACGTTACGCAGCGAGCTTGAGCGCGGCCCCCCATTTCGCCTACGAGCTCTGCCTCGAGCGCGTTCGCGACGAGGAGCTCGAAGGGGTCGATCTGTCGTGCTGGCGCCTGGCTCTCGACGGCGCGGAGATGGTGGGCCCAGGGACGCTCGACCGCTTTGCCGAACGGTTCGCGCGATTCGGCCTGCGACCAGAAGCCCTGACGCCCGTGTACGGGCTTGCGGAAGCTGCTCTCGCGGTGACGTTCGGCAATCCGCATGCCCTTCCTTCGGTTCGCGAGCGCGACGGGCAGCAGCTCGTGAGCTGCGGACGTCCGCTTCCCGGGTATCACGTGAGGATCGCGGAGGGCGGGAAGATTCTGATTCGGGGACCGTCGATCATGAACGGCTATCTCGGAATGCCAGAGGAGTCGAGCGAGATTCTGCGAGACGGCTGGCTCGACACCGGGGACCTCGGCTTCATCGAGGACGGCGAGCTCTATGTCACCGGGCGTTCGAAGGAGCTCGTCATCGTTCGTGGTCGAAACTATTCGCCCACCACGATCGAGAGGACGGTGAAAGAGCTTCCGGGAGTGTTCGCCGTGGTCGCGGTCAACGTGGCGACCGACCGTGGCGAAAAGCTCGCCCTGCTCATCGAATCGGAAGGCGACGGCTTCGAGGGACGAGTCCGGTCGGTGGTCTCGGAGCGGCTCGGAATCGATCCCGACTACCTCCTGTTCCTCGCGCCGGGAAAACTCCCCCGAACGACGAGCGGCAAGCTCAAGCGAAGCGAGGCAGTCCGCTTGATCTTGTGATTCTAGGGAGATCTCGATACCGTCGGGATGATCCGAATCTCCCGAACGGGACGGACGGGCACGACCTCGAACGGGCTGCTAAGAGAGGGAAGTTCGCAGTAAAATGAAAGAACCCATGGCGACTCGGACTGATCCGAAGGTTGAGCTCCCTGCGGGGTACGTGTATTCCCACATCACAAAGATCCCGGCGGTGTGTGGAGGCCGACCGTGCATCGATGACACACGGGTGCGCGTCGTCAACATCGTCTTCTTGCACCAAGAGGGTTACACGCCCGAGCGAGTGCTGGAGCAGCATCCGGACCTAAATCTTGCTCAGGTCAACGCGGCGCTTGCCTATTACTACGATCATCCAGACGAGATCGACGCCTACATCGAAGAGGACAAAGCCTGGGACGAGAAGTACGAGCGGGATAAGGCCGAGTTTCTGAGCAAACGACGTTCGTCGGCCCCCCGATAGCTTGGCTGGACGCTTCCCTCTCTACACGGACAATGACGTTCTAGGAGCTCGCGTAAAGGCTCTCCGGCGAGCCGGCTAGGACGTTGTCCGAGCTATCGATACGCTTCCCAAGAGAACTCCAGATCCCGTGCACTTCGAAAAAGCGGTTCAGCTCGGCCGCGTTTTGGTGACGAACGATCAGCCCCTCGTCGACATCGCTCATCAATGGATTCAACAGGGTCGCCGATTCCAAGGAATGGTCACCTGGCCGCGGGATCACCATAAACGAATGAGCA